>JAJZEL010000023.1 GCA_021828575.1 Pseudomonadota bacterium | reverse complement strand
CCGACATTTTGCAGCGGAAAGTAGGCATTGTGGGTTTCTGGGTCGACCACCACCACGTGGGCATTGTCGGCAAGAAATCCTTCCCAGGTTTTCTTGATCCCGTCTGACACATCAAAAACGGAAACGGTGCCCTGCTCTCCCGCGACATAAAGACGATGCAGGCCAGAGTCAAAGGCCAGCACATCAGGATCTTTTCCCACACTGTAAGAAGACACGACTTTCATGGATGTCATGTTCAGGGCAAGCAGCCTATGGTTGTCCTGGCAGGCAATGAATGCGAGTCGATCATGCGAATCCACCAGTAACCCGTGGGGGCCGTGACAATCTGGTAATGGATGACTTGCCATGATCTGGTCGGACTCGGGATCGATTTCCACCAGTTTCCCCGAAGTTTGTGCATTGACAAAGACATGGCCTGAATCAGGATCATATTGGGAATTTCCGACCTCGCTGTTCAGTGGAATTGTGGCAACTCTCTGATTAGTTCGTGTGTCGATCACGGTTTCCGTTTTGCCATGCTCATCCGAAACATAAAGCTTTTTTTGGCGTGGTGCATAGGCCATGCCATCCGGATAAACCCCGCCGGGAATGCGTGCAATGATTTTCAGGCTTTCTTCATCGATCACAACGATTTCATTTGTTGAAGTGGCAGAAGCGTAAACCCTTCCCTGGTCAGGTACCACCAAAACACCATGAACGTGGCCGATCTGGGAAATGTCAGCCACGACCTTGTTGTGCTCCAGGTCGAATACGGTCACGGTACTGTCGCCCAGATGGGCAATGAACAATTTGTGAGATTTTTCATCCAGGCTTGCATAATCCAGTCGCGTCGTGGCTCCGGACAATGGTACTTCTGCCACAAGTGCCAAAGGGTCACTGGCTTGGGCAAAAAAGGGCGTAGAGAATAAAGCGGACAGGAATGTCATGCACAATGTCTTGATCATGGTTTCTTCAGTTTTTTTGGTTGAACTGCCCAATGTAACAGAGAGAAATGAGGCAATTATTACCTGCTTTCCAAGGTTGCCAAATCATGTGGGGATACTGAAGTTTTTGACTTTTTTTGATTTTTTCAAGAGTATCCATGAGGCTCCTTCACGAAAATGAGGGAGACACTGTCGCATTCACGGGAGGAATCATGTTTGTTGGTATGTGGATGGTCAAAGATCTGCTGACTGTCGGACCCGAAGAACCGTTGGGCGATATTGCCTGCCTTATGGCACGACACCGCATCAGGCGTCTGCCCGTTGTTCGCCAAACAGCCGATGGCAACAAGTTATTGGGCATTGTGTCTTATTCGGACGTCCTTCACGTTGTCCCGGCTGATCTCAATCCTTTTTCGGTGGCTGCTCGTGACGACTTGTTCAGTCGACCAGATCAACTGCTCAATTCGACGGCAGAAGACATCATGCATGAAAATCCGTTAACAATCACTCCAAACGATCCCATAGAACAAGCGGCACAACTGATGCTTGATAAGAAGATTGGGGCATTGCCTGTGATGCATCAAGACCATCTGGTTGGCATGATCACGGAATCCGACCTGTTCAGAGCCTTTGTTTCGCTGTTTGAAGCCAAGGAACCTGGGGTGCGCGTCACTTTTGATATTTCATCCGGAGAGGATATCTTCCCGGTGGTTGCTGACCTCGTGAAAAAACATCACTTGAGGCTGCATACCATGGTTTCTTTACCTCATCACACCCGTGCCCTGTGTGTGATCAGTGTATTCGGCCAGCATGTGGAGAAGATGGTTGAAGACTTGTGGAAATCCAGGCATGCCGTGGTCAACGTGATTCCGTTGAAACCAGTCAATGGGTAACAGTCATGCAAAACGGCACAATCCAGAAAGATGGTGCCGTTGCCATGAAAGGTTGAGGTGGGTTTAGATCTTGGCTTTCGCTTCCTTGAGCAGGGATTTCACACGATCAAACAGGTGTTGGTCCCAGGAGCCTCCCGTGATTTTTTCTTTGACAGTATCCATTTCTTTGGTGATGTCCTTGTAGTTGCCATAGCCCAGGAGCTTGCCCACTTCCAGTTGGGCTTTGGCCTTGGTCAGCAGATCAAGGGCTGCTTGCCGATTTTTCACTTTGTCGGCCTGGATCAGTTCGTCTGCTTCCTGCACATCAGTTTCCGCTTTTAGTGGGGGAAGGGGAATCACTTTTTCGTTGGAGCCCACAGTGGCCAGGGTAGCCACGAGGCGGCGGGCAGCCTCATGGGAATGTCCAGCCTGGATCTCGCTGGTGGCGGTCTTGATTTCTGCCGGGTAGGTGTCCATGGGCAGATAATCAGTTGTGATGCGGATTTCACTGGTCAGGGGTTTGAGTAACGAGCGTACGTTTTGTATCTGCCCTGCATCCAGTGCCTTACGGGCCTTGGTCAGGGTGGCCTTGACGGCATCAGGACCAGACTCCAGGTCCTTGGTGGTTACGTGAACGGCGATGGGTACATGCTTCATGTGAGGGTCTCGGGACAATACCACGTCCAGTTTTCCGGAAGCGTCTGAAAGCGCCTTGTAGGCACCATCCTTGTCGTTCTTGCTCAGGCTCACCACTGCCTGGAAAATTTCCATGTTGGCAGTCATGGCCTCTTCTTCCAGGCCTTGTTGTTCCTTCAGCATGGCCTGAGCAGCCGTTTCATTTACCTGCTCCTGTTCATGGGCGCTGGTATTGTCCGAAGCCAGGGCGGTCCCTTGCAGGCTGACCACCAGCAGAGTTGCCAGAAGGCTCAACCGTGGCAGGGTGTATGTGATGGGCATGATGGAATCCTCTTCAATAGCAAATGGAGAGGGCAATGTAATGGTTCCTCTCTTGGGAAATATGAGGGGATTTGAGGAACTGTAAGCGGATTTTAATGACGGGATCTGGTGAGATAGGCCAGGCCGATGAACAAGGCCATGACACCAGAAAGACCACCAATACCCAAGGCCCAGCGGGGACCCCACGCGTCCGCCACCCAGCCCACGACTGGAGCCCCGAGGGGGGTGGTTCCAAACACGATGGCCAGCAGGATCGCCAGCACGCGCCCTCGCATGGTAGGAGCGGTGGACAGTTGCAGCAGGCTGTTAGTTGTGGTGTTGAACATCTGGGCAGAAAGGCCAGCAAGGATCAGGGCAGCGCCAAAGTAGACTTGTGAGGGAGCAATGGCGGCCAGCAGGCAGGCCAAGCCAAAGAGCCCGGCTCCTGCGAGCAGGTGCTGGAATCGGGGTTCCACCAGTCGGGCACTTGACAGGGCTCCTGTGACGGAGCCCAGGGCCATGAAGGTGGTGAGTACTCCATAACGGTCTGCGCCAGAGTGAAAGACGCGAACGGCCATGGTGGATATGAAAATGGGGAAGTTGAGGCCAAAGGTACTGATCATGAACATCATTAGCAGAGTGGTTTTCAGGTCGGGGCGTTCCCACAGGTAACGTAAGCCCTCCATCAAACCATTGTGCGCTGGCGTCTTTCTCCGGTCAGAAAACAGTGCATCCTGGCGTAGTCGCACGATGGCCATGATCATGGCCACGTACGAAG
>JAJZEL010000013.1 GCA_021828575.1 Pseudomonadota bacterium | reverse complement strand
AGGAGTGCAGCCATTGCCAGAACTGCCTCGCCTGCGGGTTCGCACCACCACCCCCCTCAAAAAAAGCCCGGGGCGCATGGAGTTCCAGCGCGGCATCCTAGGTCGGGACGCTTCAGGCCAATGGACAGTCTCTTCCACAGGACCCCAGGCCTCCGGTATCCTGCATTCCATGAGCGAAGCCAACTGCTTCATTGTTCTGCCCCTGGAAGCTGCGGGAATCCTCCCCCCCGGCACCGAGGTGGATGTCCAGCTGTTTGACGGGGCCTGGCCCACATGACCCACCTGCACAACCTGCCGTTGCAGGACCTGCGGTTTTACGCCACCGCGCCCTATGTGTGCAGCTACCTGTCCCACAAGAAAGCCCGCTCCCAGGTGGTCACGCCCGGTTACATCATCGACCGGAAACTCTATAGCGCCCTGGTGGATCAGGGATTCCGTCGCAGCGGCGCCTTTGTCTACCGCCCACATTGCGACCACTGCCACGCCTGCGTGCCGGTCCGGGTGAACGTGCGTCATTTCTCGCCCAACCGTTCCCAAAAACGGGCCTGGGCACGCCATGCCCACATGGAAAGCCGTGAGTGCGATCTGGTGTTCCGGGAGGAACACTACCGGCTCTACGCCCGCTACCAGCAATGCCGTCACCTGGAAGGCCCGGTGCTTCAGGAGGGCGAAGAACAATACCGGCATTTCTTGTTGCAGTCGTCCGTGACCACCCGCCTGGTGGAGTTCAGGGAAGAGGGTCAACTGCGCATGGTGAGTGTCATCGACGAGCTGGATCAGGGACTGTCTTCCGTCTACACCTTTTACGATCCTGACCTGCCAGGGGCCAGTCTGGGCACCTACAGCGTGCTGTGGCAGATCCGGGAAGCAGCGCAACGCGGGCTGCCCTGGGTCTATCTGGGATACTGGATTGCAGAAAGCCGTAAAATGGCTTACAAGATTCGTTTCCAGCCCCTTGAAAGGCTGAAAGTCGGTCACTGGATTCCCCTTCGCCCCGAAAACTGAGTTCCCGTTCATGCTGTTCTATCCCCTCGCCCGGTCCCTCCTGTTCCGGATGGACGCCGAACGCGCCCACGCCCTGTCGTTGCGCGCACTCGACGAAGCTGCCCGCCTGGGGTTCGTCAAGCCCGGCACGCCCCGACAGGTCTCGCCGCGCACTGTCATGGGCCTGCACTTTCCCAATCCGCTGGGTATTGCCGCCGGTCTGGACAAGAACGCCCAACACCTGCCTGCCCTGCAGGCGCTGGGTGTGGGCTTTGTGGAAGTGGGCACCGTGACCCCCCGCCCCCAGCCAGGCAATCCACGTCCGCGCCTGTTTCGCCTCCCGTCTGCCGCAGCGGTCATCAACCGTTTCGGGTTTAACAACGAGGGGGTGGATGCCCTGGTGGACCGAGTGCAGGACCGTGACCCCAAACAACTCCTGGGCATCAATATTGGCAAGAATTTTGATACGCCCCTGGAACACGCCATCGACGATTACCTGCTCGGATTGCACAAGGTGCATGCCCACGCAGATTATGTGACCATCAACATCTCTTCGCCCAACACCAAAAACCTGCGCCAGCTCCAGCAGGGTCCTGCCCTGCATGCCTTGCTGGCAGCACTCAAGAATCGGCAACGGGAACTCGCAGAAGAATCCGGGCGGTATGTACCCATTGCCGTGAAAATCGCTCCTGACCTCGCACCCTATGACCTGGATGAGCTGGCGCTGGAGCTGAAAACCCTGGGGCTGGATGCCGTCATTGCCACGAACACCACACTTGACCGGAGCGCCGTTCAGGGGCTGCCTCATGCGGAGGAGGCAGGCGGATTGAGTGGTGCCCCCCTGTTCGAGCGTTCGCTGACCGTGGTACAGCGTCTCTCGGGCATCCTGCAAGGGACCCTTCCCATCATCGGCGTGGGCGGCATCAACAGCGCACAGCGTGCGCGCGCCATGCTGGAGGCCGGAGCCTCGCTAATCCAGGTCTATACCGGGCTGGTGTACGAGGGCCCGGCTCTGGTGGAGCGCATCCTGGAGTCCCTGAATGACTGACATGACTCCCCGTCCCACGGTGGCCACGCGAACGGCAGTGGCCTTCGTCCTTGAAAAGGACTGCATCGGCTGTTTCCGTTGCGTGAAGGTCTGTCCCGAATCCGCCATTCTGGGCGCTTCACGCTATACCCATACGGTGATCACCGCCCTGTGCACCGGCTGCGAGGACTGCCTGCCCTCCTGCCCAGTGGACTGCATCGAGATGGTGCCTGCCCCATGAGCCCCGCCCGGCGCAAGACCCTGTTCACCCGCTTCAGGGAGGCCAATCCGCACCCCACCACCGAGTTGCATTATGGCAACCCGTTCCAGTTGCTCGTGGCCGTCATGCTCTCGGCCCAGGCCACGGACAAGAGTGTGAACCGGGCCATGGAACCCCTGTTCGTCCGGTTGAAAACCCCTCAGGATGTGCTGGGTTACGGCCTGGAGGCCTTCGAACAGTCCATCCGCACCATCGGCCTCTACCGCACCAAGGCACGCAACGTGCTGGCCACTTCCCGCCTCCTGCTGGAGCACCATGGTGGCGAAGTGCCGCGCCAGCGTGAAGCACTGGAAGCGTTACCCGGTGTGGGACGAAAAACAGCCAACGTGGTGCTCAACACCGCCTTCGGTGAACCCACCATTGCCGTGGACACGCATATTTTCCGGGTGGCAAACCGCACGGGACTCGCCCCCGGAAAAACCCCGCTTGAAGTGGAACGGGCCCTGCTCAAAAATGTACCCCGTGAGTTCCGGCAGGACGCCCACCACTGGCTCATCCTGCACGGACGCTACGTCTGTCGGGCACGACAGCCCTTGTGCGCCCAATGCCCCATTGCCGACCTTTGTGAAGGGTACCCGACCCATGTTCACTCCCTCGCGTGACGAAGCCCGACGTTTTTTTTTCGAGGTCTGGCGCAAGCAGCAGGAGGGTCAGCTCATGTCGCCCCTGGAAAGCCTGGCCTGGGAAGTCATCAGCCACCATCCTGAATACCACCGTTTTCTGGGTGATCCTGAACGCTATCTGGAACAGGAATGGTTTCCCGAGCAGGGGGACACCAATCCGTTCCTGCACCTGGGACTCCACCTGGCGCTGGAAGAGCAGTTGTCCATCAACCAGCCTCCAGGCATCCGCCCCCTCTACGACGACCTTTGCCTGAAGTTCAGGGATGAGCATGCCGCACGGCATGTGCTACTGGAGTGTCTGGCGGAAGTCCTGTGGCTGGCACAACAGGAGGGGACCCCCCCTGATGGCCAGCGCTACCTTGCCCTGGTGCGTTCCGCCGCTGGCCTCACGGGGAGACAGGCGTGATCCGGACAACCACGAACTGATCCTGCCCGGTGGGCAGGAGATCAAAGTTCACCTGCTCGCCCACCGTGACGTGATTCAGCATTTTCCTGTCCTTCACGGCAAATCCCATGGTCATGGCTGGCCAGGGAATGGTGGCGATCGGGCCATGGGAAATGGTGACCCGGCCCGCCGCCATGTCCACTTTCCTGACGATTC
>JAJZEL010000108.1 GCA_021828575.1 Pseudomonadota bacterium | reverse complement strand
GGTCCATTCTGCCTGCTCTCTGATGAGGCGATGCAGATTCTCATCGCCCAGGGCCGTCGCGTGCGCAAGCTCACGGACGGCGTCAACGAATGGCGGGCAGCGGGATTGCCGCTTGAAACCAGCAACACCCCATAACAATAATCTTCCATGCAGTTCGAGGGGGGCTCACAGGAGCCAGTCATGAAAACGACACTATTCATCCTCAACGATGCGCCTTATGGCAACGAACGATCCTACAACGGCCTGCGTCTGGCAGGTGCCCTGTCGGGACGCCCCGACCAGCAGGTGCGGGTATTCCTTCTGGCGGACGCCGTGAACGTGGCCAAAGCCGGACAGAAAGTTCCTGAAGGCTACTACAACCTCCAGCTCATGCTGGGCAAGGTGTTGCGCAAGGGCGCCGTTGGCCTGTGCGGCACCTGCATGGAGGCGCGCGGCCTGATGGACACCGAGCTTGTTGAGGGCGCTCAACGCGGCACACTGGCGCAACTGGCCGACTGGACTGCCGAAGCCGATCAGGTATTGGTGTTTTAAGGAGGAGCCCTCATGTTCTTCAAGCAGTTGGCAACCCGCGAAGCTTCACTTTCCTATTTTTTTGGTTGCGCCGGCATCGGTAAATCGGTGGCAGTGGACGTGGTGGCCGGGGATGAGGACTGGTTTGCGGAAGAAGCCCGAAAAGCTGCTGCTCCCATCCAGTACGTCATCGATACCCATGTGCATGCCGACCATTATTCTGGTGGCCGGGCACTGGCAGAACGCCTGGGGGTGCCTTACTGCCTGCACGAATCCGACCGTGGCGCGGTGCAATATGCGTTTGAGCCGCTCCGTGATGGCCAGCTACTGGATGTGGGTAACGTCAGCGTAAAGGTCCTGCACACGCCAGGCCACACCCCCGACAGCATTTGTCTGCTGGTCACGGATAAACGCCGCGGCAGCGCGCCCTGGTTTGTCATCACGGGCGATACCCTGTTCGTCGGTGCAGTGGGCCGCCCCGACCTTGCGGGAAAGGAAGCCGAGATGGCGGGGGTACTCTACGACAGCCTGCATGCCAAACTCCTGCCACTGCCAGACGAACTGGAGGTGTTCCCGGGGCACCAGGCAGGCAGCGTTTGTGGCGCCGGACTGTCTGGCAAGCCTTCCTCCACCCTGGGCTTTGAAAAGCGCTGGAACCCGGGGTTGTCCCTGGACAAGGCGGCGTTCATCGAATCCCTCATCAAGGACATTCCCCCCCGCCCTGCCCAAATGGAAGCCATGGTGCGCGCCAACCTGGGCTTTGCTGCGTGATCTTGAAACCCGTGGCGATCCAGTTGGGGTTGCGCGAAAACCTCGGGCAATTCTTGCTGCTGCTGCTCGTCAATGCGTTCGTGGGAGCGATGGTGGGGCTGGAGCGCAGCATCCTGCCTGCCCTTGCGGAACAGGATTTTCATGTGGTGGCGCGCACGGCCATCCTGTCGTTCATCGTGGTGTTCGGCGTGACCAAGGCCCTCACCAACTACTTTGCCGGGCGCCTGTCAGACCGCTTTGGCCGCAAGCATGTCCTGGTGGCGGGATGGGTGAGCGCCATCCCCGTCCCCTTCATGCTGATGTGGGCGCCGGACTGGAATTGGATCGTGGCGGCAAACCTGTTTTTGGGCGTCAGCCAGGGGTTGACCTGGTCCACCACCGTCATCATGAAAATCGATCTGGTGGGTCCCAAGCGGCGCGGCTTGGCCATGGGACTCAACGAGTTTTCCGGATATTTTGCCGTGGCCGGGAGCGCGCTTGCCACGGGCTGGCTTGCGGCACGGTACGGCTTGAGACCGCAACCCTTTTATCTGGGCGTGGTTTATGTCCTGGCCGGCCTGGCGCTATCGGCCCTGGCGGTGCGTGAAACGCGGCACCACGTGATTCATGAGGTCAAGATCCATCACGATGGCGCCATGGACAGCCTCACCCAGGGCGAAGTCTTCCGGCGCGCCACACTGACGGACCGGAGTTTGTCCAGCATCAGCCAGGTGGGGCTTGTCAACAACCTGAACGACGGCATGGCCTGGGGCCTGTTCCCCCTGGTGTTCGCAGCGGCCGGTATGACGCTCACGCAAATCGGCATGCTGGCGGCCCTCTACCCTGCCGTCTGGGGCGTCTCACAGATTTTTACCGGTGCCCTGTCCGACCGCGTGGGAAGAAAGGGACTGATCGTGGGCGGCATGGTGCTGCAGGCTGCCGGCATCGCGGTCACGGCAACGGCCCATGGTTTTGAGTCGTTTGGGGTGGGCGCCGTGATGCTGGGTCTGGGCACGGCCATGGTGTACCCCACCTTACTCGCCGCCATCGGTGACGTGGCGCACCCTTCCTGGCGCGCCTCTGCCGTGGGCGTCTACCGGCTGTGGCGCGACCTGGGCTATGCCGTGGGCGCACTGCTGGCCGGGATGACTGCGGATCGCTTCGGTCTGGCTGCGGCACTGTGGCTGGTGGCAGGATTGACGCTCCTGTCTGGCCTTGGGGCAGCGTTAAGAATGCCTTGCAAGAAAGTTTGATTATTGACACAATAATCAAATGAAAGCCAACCCCCCCCTCCGTGGCGGCCTCCGACCCGGGGCCGGCCGCAAGCCTGGCACTGGCCGCTATGGCGAACCCACCCAGACCATCCGCCTGCCCCAAGGCGCCGTGGCCGTGGTGAAGGATTTCCTCTCAGCTTATCAGGCCCGGCACAAACTGGGGCAGGCCCTCGCCACTGCGGAGGTGGCTTACCCCGAACAAGATCCTTCCCCGCTGGCCCTGCCCCTCTTCGGCCATAAGGTTGCCGCCGGCTTTCCCTCCCCCGCCGACGACTATGTGGAGGCCACCCTCGATCTCAACGCGTATCTGGTCCAGCATCAGGAAGCCACCTTCTTCGTCAGGGTCAAAGGGCATTCCATGACGGGGGCCGGCATCTTCGATGGGGATCTCCTGGTGGTGGACCGCTCCATTGAGCCTGCGGCCGGCAAGATCATCATCGCCGTCATCGACGGCGAATTGACGGTCAAGCGCCTGGCCTTTGAAGGCGGGCGTCCGGTATTGAAACCGCAAAACCCGCACTTCAAGGACATCGTGCTTCAGGATGCGCAAGAGCTGCTGTGCTGGGGGGTGGTTACCTCCACCATCCGCAAGTTTGACTGAAGGCCTTTCCGTGCCCCCTGTTGCCCTGGTGGACTGCAATAACTTCTATGCCTCTTGTGAGCGGGTCTTCAATCCCAAACTGGAAGGAAAACCCGTGGTCGTCCTCAGCAACAACGACGGCTGCGTGGTGGCCCGCAGCAACGAGGTGAAAGCCCTGGGCATCGACATGTGCGAGCCCTGGTTCAAGATCGAGAAGGTGGCCCGGCGCCACGGCGTCGTGGCTTTTTCCAGCAATTACGCCCTCTACGGGGACATGTCGGCCCGGGTCATGGGGGTATTGCGCCAGTTTTCCCCACACCAGGAGATCTATTCCATCGATGAATGCTTCCTGGGGCTTTCCGGCTTCGAATCACGGGACCTCACCGCCTATGGCCAGGACATTCGCCGGCGCGTCAAACAG
>JAJZEL010000055.1 GCA_021828575.1 Pseudomonadota bacterium | reverse complement strand
CGGACGGAAGGCGTGGTCCTGTTTGCCGACGCCTATGCCAAGCTTCTGAATGCCATCATGAGCCACACCCAACCATGAAAAAAGATCCAAAGACCATCGAGTTCCATTATGAAAAGCTGGGGTGCGACGCAACGACACTGCGGCATTCGCTTTCCAACCGCCTGACCTACACCGTCGGCAAAGACCCAATCACGGCAACCGAGCGGGACTGGTTTCAGGCAGTGGCCTACATGATCAGGGATCGTCTGGCTGAACGCTGGATGGAAACCATGCGCGGCTATTACCGTGACGACGCCAAGCGCATCTACTATTTTTCACTGGAATTTCTGGTAGGTCGCATGCTGGTCAACAGCCTCTCCAATCTCGGTTTCCATGAAGAATGTCAAAAGTTGATGGACGAGTTGGGCCTGGATCTGGATGCGCTGCGCGAAGTCGAGCAGGACGCCGCCCTGGGCAATGGTGGCCTGGGAAGGCTGGCAGCCTGTTTTCTCGATTCCATGGCAACACTGGGACTGCATGGCTATGGCTATGGCATCAGGTACGAGTACGGGATGTTCAACCAAAGAATCATGAATGGAGAACAGGTCGAGCATCCGGACAACTGGCTGCGCTACGGCAATCCATGGGAGTTTTCCAGGCCCGAGGTGATCTACCCGGTAAAATTCTTTGGCAAGGTCGTGGAGTATAACGACGACACTGGAGACAATCGCCATCACTGGGTGGATACCGAGGAAGTGATGGCCATGGCCTTTGACACCCCCGTTCCCGGATATGGCAACGACGTGGTCAACAATCTGCGCCTATGGACGGCCAAGGCCACCCGTGACTTTGAACTGCGCTATTTCAATGAGGGAAACTACATCAAGGCGGTAGAGGACAAGAACGAATCGGAAAACCTTTCCAAGGTACTCTACCCGGATGACACCACCTTGATGGGACGAGAGCTGCGTCTCAAACAGCAGTTCTTTTTTGTCAGTGCATCGCTGCAGGACATCCTGCACCGCTTTGGCAGATATCACACTGAATTCGACACCCTGCCGGACAAGGTGGCCATCCAGCTCAACGACACCCACCCCTCCGTGGCCATTCCCGAGCTGATGCGTCTTTTAATGGATGTTCATCATGTGCCATGGGACAAGGCATGGGGCATCACCCAGCGCGTCTTTTCGTACACCAATCACACCCTGATGCCCGAGGCCCTGGAAACCTGGCCGGTCAGCCTGTTTGAACGGATACTGCCGCGCCACATGCAGATCATTTACGAAATCAATGCCCGCTTCCTGAGGGATGTCATGCATCAAAACCCTGGCGATGGCGACATCCTGCGGCGCATGTCCATTATCAACGAGGATGGGCAACGCCACTTGCGCATGGCCCATCTTGCCATCGTGGGCAGCCATAAGGTCAATGGCGTGTCCCAAATCCACACCGAATTAATGAAACGTTCCATCTTCCGGGACTTTGACCGATACTTTCCGGGCAGGATCATCAATATCACCAACGGGGTGACGCCCCGCCTGTGGTTGAAGCAGGCCAACCCCCATTTGTCCGCCCTGATTTCTTCCAGGATAGGCGAGGACTGGGTAAGCGATCTCAATCAACTACGCCAGCTCGTCCCCCTGGCCGAGGACGCAGGGTTTCGAAGTGAGTTCATGGCAGCCAAACTTGCCAACAAAAAAAGGCTGGCGGGGCTCATTCAGGACCGGCTTGGACTTGCGGTGGATCCGGATTCGCTGTTTGACGTTCAGATCAAGCGCATCCATGAATACAAACGCCAATTGCTCAATGTGCTGCACATCGTGACACGCTATAACAGGATTCGCCATGGATTGGGCGAACTCACGCCACGGACCATGATTTTTGGCGGCAAGGCTGCCCCCGGGTATGTCATGGCAAAACGCATCATTCGCCTCATCAACGATGTCGCCGACATCGTCAACAACGATCCCGCTGTCAATCATCTTCTCAAGGTGGTATTCATTCCGAATTATGATGTTTCCACCGCACTCGACATCATTCCGGCCGCTGATCTCTCCGAGCAGATATCCACTGCAGGAACCGAGGCCTCGGGCACCGGAAACATGAAGCTTGCCATGAATGGCGCGTTGACGATCGGCACCCTGGATGGGGCCAACATCGAAATTCTGGAGGCCGTGGGTGAAGACAACATGTTCATTTTCGGCCTGGATGCCGGTCAGGTGGAACAATGTCGCCACGATTACAACCCCATGGAGCTTTACCACACCAACGCCGAACTGAAAACAACCCTGGACATGATTTCATCCGGATTCTTCTCTCCGGAAGAGCATCATCGCTATCAACCTCTGGTGCACAGCCTGCTGCATCAGGGTGATCCTTACTTCATCCTGGCAGATTACGCGTCATATATCGGCGCCCAGGAAAGCGTGGACCGGCATTACCGTGATCGTGACTCATGGGCGCGCAAGGCCATCCTCAACGTGGCCCACATGGGCAACTTTTCGAGCGATCGCACGATCATGCAATATGCAGAAAAAATTTGGCAGTTGAACGGACAATGATGTCGCAACCCTGCGCATCCAGCCCCATTGGCGTAGGATGGGGCCTCTTTTGCACAGGATTTTCCGCTTGAACGAACGCAGTCCTTTCGAGAATGCCCTCGCGCTGCATGCAGCGGGTCGACACGAGGAGGCAGAGTCGGCATACCGCCACATTCTGGCCCTGGACCCGCAGCATCTCGATGCGCAGCATCATCTGGGCATTCTGCTCCATCAGATGGGCCGGTCCCAGGACGGGATAGCCTTGATTCTGCGCGGACTGGAAGAGCAGCCCGGCCATGCCGCGCGCTACAACGACATGGGCAACGTCCTGACCCAGACGGGAGACCTGACCCATGCGGCATTGGCATTCAAGATGTCGTTGGACTGCAACGCCACTGACGCCAACGTCTGGAACAACCTGGGTTCGGTGTGGCATCGCCAGAACAACGTTGCCGAAGCCGAGTCTGCCTACCGCCAGGCGCTGCAACTCACCCCCGATTTCGTGCCTGCACTGAGCAATCTGGCACGCCTGCTGGCTGAAACCGGACGCGACGAGGAATCGTCACTGCTGTCCTGCAGGGCCTTCGTGCAACCGCCGCTTACTGAAAAATCCCCGAAGCAAGTGGGCAACGCCTGCTATCGCCTGGGGCGCCTTGCTGAAGCCGCCGACTGTTACCGTGCGTGGCTGCGGGCCGAGCCCGGAAACCCCGTGGCGCAGCATTATCTAGCGGCCTGCTCCCGGGAGCAGGTCCCTGCACGGGCGTCTGACGATTTCATCACGGCCATGTTCGACGACATGGCCGAGGCCTTTGACGAAAAGCTTGTGGGCAGCCTGGATTACCGTGGGCCAGAAATCATCGCGGGCCTGCTGGCGATGCACCTTGAACCACACCAGGCGCTGGACGTCCTGGACGGTGGCTGCGGCACGGGTCTGTGCGCTGCGGTGCTGGCGCCTTACGCACGCCGCATCACGGGAGTGGACCTCTCCGCCGCCATGCTGGCCAAAGCGCACGAACGAGCGTGCTACA
>JAJZEL010000056.1 GCA_021828575.1 Pseudomonadota bacterium | reverse complement strand
GCACAAGCAGGCAACGGCTTGGGAGCCTTCTCCACTTGCACCAAACACATGCGGCAATTGGCCGCAATGGACAACTTGCGGTGATAACAGAAATGGGGAATCTTGATGCCCAGCTTCTTGGCGGCATCCATCACAGTGCGACCACTTTCCACCTGGGTACTGTGACCGTCAATTTCGATGTTGAGCAGTGCCATGGATCAGGCCACCTTTTCCTGGCGTGCAGAACCTTCCACCAGACAACGCTTGTGCGTGACATGGTGCTCGAATTCCGCACGGAAATGATTGACGAAACTGCGCACGGGCATGGCAGCCGCATCACCCAAGGCACAAATGGTCCTACCCTGAATGTTGTCACTCAGTGACAGCAGAAGGTCCAGATCTTCCGCCCTGCCCTGACCATGCTCCATGCGATGAATCACACGATAAAGCCAACCGGTCCCTTCACGACATGGAGTACATTGCCCACAGGACTCCTCATGGTAGAACCAGGAGAGGCGTTCCAGTGCCCGCACCATGCAGGTGGTTTCATCCATGACGATTACGGCACCTGACCCGAGCATGGAACCCGCCTTGGAAATGGAGTCATAATCCATATCGAGCTGCATCATGACATCACCCGGCAACACTGGCATGGAAGAGCCTCCGGGAATCACTGCCTTGATCTTCCGACCGCCCCTGACTCCACCCGCCATTTCGAGAAGCTTGGCGAAAGGGGTTCCCAGGGGAACTTCGTAATTGCCAGGGCGACTGACATGGCCTGACACGGAAAAGATTTTGGTTCCCCCGTTGTTGGGTTTGCCCAACTCCAGGAAAGCCTGTCCACCATGACGAATGATCCACGGCACACTGGCAAAGGTTTCCGTATTGTTGATGGTTGTAGGCTTGCCATAAAGGCCGTAGGTGGCAGGGAAAGGCGGTTTATACCTGGGCTGCCCTTTTTTTCCTTCCAGAGATTCAAGAAGCGCGGTTTCCTCACCACAGATGTAGGCGCCATACCCGTGATGATTGAAGAGATCAAAGGAAAATTCGCTTCCCAGGATGTTCTGCCCCAAAAATCCAGCGTCCCTTGCTTCCTGAACTGCTTCCTCGCAACGTTCATACACGGACCAGATTTCCCCATGGATGTAGTTGTAACCTCGAGTGGCGCCCATGGCATATCCTGCCAGGATCATGCCCTCGATCAAGGCATGCGGGTTATAACGCAGGATATCGCGATCCTTGAAGGTGCCTGGCTCTCCTTCATCCGAGTTGCACACCACGTATTTGTCACCGCTATAGTTGCGCGGCATGAACGTCCATTTGAGCCCGGTGGGAAAACCAGCCCCACCTCGCCCTCGCAGTGAAGATTTCTTGACTTCCTCAATGACCTGTTCGGGAGTCATGCCTGACAATGCCTTGCGCAAGGCCTCGTAACCACCACGCGCCACGTAATCTGCGAGGCGCCATGTGCGATTCCCGTCCAGCCCACCCAATATCACCTGGGTCATGATTTGAGCTCCTTGAGCAGGGCTTCCAGCTTTTCTTCATCCATGAAGGAATGCATCTGGTGATTGTTCACCAACAGCACCGGGGCATCGCCACAAGCTCCAAAACACTGTCCTTCCTTGAGCCCAAACTCGCCATCTGCCGTGACCTCATTGAAATCGATGCCCAGACGTTTTTTCAGTGTTTCACAAAACTCGGTGGCCCCCGAAAGCGCGCAAGGCAGGTTGGTGCACACGGTCATCTTGTGCCGCCCCATGGGTTTCAGGTTATACATCTCGTAAAACGTGGCCACCTCATACACCGCGATGGCAGGCATGCCAAGATACGCAGCCACAGCATCCATCACTTCACGGGAGAGCCAGTCATGTTCATCCTGGGCAATCCTCAAAGCCGACATGACGGCCGACTGGCGGCGATCTGCGGGGTACTTGGCCAGCTCGGCGTCCATTTTCCGTTTTGCTTGCTCGCTCAGCATGATCAGCGATCCACCTCTCCAAACACAATGTCCTGAGTCCCGATGATGGCCACCACGTCGGCAATCATGTGCCCACGAGACATTTCATCCAGTCCCGCCATATGAGCAAAACCGGGCGCCCGGATCTTGAGACGGTAAGGTTTGTTGGCCCCATCGGAAATGACATAGATGGAAAACTCACCCTTGGGGGCCTCGACACTGGCCAGCGCTTCCCCTGGAGGTACATGCATACCTTCAGTAAAAAGCTTGAAATGGTGAATCAACTCTTCCATGTTTTCTTTCATGTGCTCGCGAGATGGGGGGGCCACCTTGTGATTTTCTGAAATCACGGGGCCCGAGTTGCGACGCAACCAATCCACGCACTGGCGAACGATGTGATTGGACTGACGCATTTCTTCCATGCGCACGAGATAACGATCGTAGCAGTCACCATTGACGCCTACCGGGATCTTGAAGTCCATGTCAGCATACACTTCATAGGGCTGCTTCTTGCGCAAATCCCACTCCACGCCGGACCCTCTGAGCATGGGGCCGGTAAATCCCATGCCCAGCGCCCTCTCGGGGGACACCACCCCAATTCCGACAGTACGCTGTTTCCAGATGCGGTTGTCTGTCAGGAGGGTTTCGTAGTCGTCCATGTACCCAGGGAAGCGACGGGTAAAATCTTCTATGAAGTCCAGCAATGAACCTTCCCGGTTGGCGTTCATCTGGCGAGCACGCCCTTCCGACCAACCCTTTTCCACAAGATGGTGAGGCATTCTGTCTGGCAGATCGCGATAAACACCCCCCGGCCTGTAATAAGCCGCATGCAAGCGCGCGCCGGACACGGCCTCGTAGCAATCCACGAGATCCTCACGCTCCCGAAAAGCATACAGAAACATGGTCATGGCACCAATGTCGAGAGCGTGAGCGCCAATCCACAGCAGGTGATTGAGAATGCGGGTAATCTCGTCAAACATGACGCGAATGTACTGCGCGCGAACAGGCACCTGAATTTGCAGCATCTTTTCCAGTGCCAGTACGTAACCATGCTCATTGCACATCATCGACACATAATCCAGGCGATCCATATAGGGAACACTCTGGAGAAAAGTACGCGTTTCGGCCAGCTTCTCTGTGCCCCGGTGCAACAAGCCAATGTGCGGATCGGCGCGTTCAATGACTTCACCGTCCAATTCCAGCACCAGGCGCAAAACGCCGTGGGCCGAAGGATGTTGCGGCCCAAAGTTCATGGTGTAGTTGCGTATTTCAGCCATGGCGCTCTGTATCTCCGTAATGCTCCGGCCGATGGACGCGCGGGACGATTTCCCTGGGTATCACCGTCACGGGTTCATAGACAACACGTTTCTTTTCGTGGTCATAACGCATTTCCACATGACCGGAAATGGGAAAATCCTTGCGGAAAGGATGACCCACAAAACCATAGTCGGTAAGGATGCGCCGCAAATCCGGATGGCCGCGGAACAAAATTCCGTACAGATCGAAAGTCTCGCGCTCGAACTCACGGGGTCCGGGGTCTATGTCCAGGCGTTGTGTCCCGGTTACACGCACACCGAATTCCACCAGCGAGCTAACGTAGACAAGACACGCATCCCCGGTTGGTGGTGGATGAACGCCGACCTCGTGGTG
>JAJZEL010000139.1 GCA_021828575.1 Pseudomonadota bacterium | reverse complement strand
GGGGCATTCGTGAGTCCGAACGGCATGACCTTGAACTGGTAAAGGCCCATATTTAGCATGGCGAAGGCTGTCTTTTCCTGGTCCTTTTCATCGACTGGTATCTGCCAGTATCCAGATAATGCGTCAAGAGAAGAGAAGATTACGCTTCCATTGAGAGCGTCCAGAATGTCGTCGATTCTAGGAAGAGGGTAGGTATCCTTTTTTGTAACCTCATTTAATTTGCGATAGTCTACGCAAATTCGCAATACTCCATCCTTTTTGGTTATAGGCAACACTGGCGCGCACCAGGGTGAGGCGCTGCTGCTGCTCCGGTGTTCCGTAGTGCACCAACAGTTCGCCCGGTCCCAAAGAGTTGGGTACCATGACGCTGACGGCCAAGGCGGAACTTCTCGTGGACAAACGGGCCACGATCTGCGAATGGGCATAGGCGGAAAACCCTCTCCCCCCAAAACGCTCGGGAATGACCAATCCCAGAAACCCCCTGCTTTTCAGAAAAGCCCAGGCTTCCGGCGAAAGGTCATGATCCTGCTCGGTGACTGCCCAGTCATTCACCAGTCGGCAGGCCTCGTTGACCTCATGATCCAGAAATGACTGTTCTTCCCTGCTCAGTGCAGGGCGGGGCAAGGCCATGAGTTTGTTCCAGTCGGGATACCCACCGAACAGCTCTCCCTCCCATCCCACCGTTCCTGCTTCCAAGGCCTCCCTTTCTGTGCGCGACATGGGCGGGAGCAGCGCGCGGTATTGATCGAACAACAGCGCAGATAACGTTTTCACGCTTCCGGATCCCTTTTTCTTGCAGCCAGGGCCAGTTGACCCAGTTCGGTGATTGGCTGTCCGGCCGAAGCTTTCCAGTGAAATGCCCGTATCCATTCAGCCACCTTTTCTGCGGGCATGGGCTTGGCCAGTGCATAACCTTGCCCGAAATGGGCCCCCAGCACACTGGCCATTTCCACCAGGGCATCGCTTTCAAGGCCTTCCACCACCACTTTGAGATCCAGGCTCTTGGCCATCCTTACCAGCCCATGTACAAAACTGATCACCTCCTTCGGTGATTTTTCTGTTTCCCGCACGAGCCCCTGATCCACCTTGACCACATGAAATGGAAATGACCTCAACCTCAGCAGTGAACTGTACCCCGAGCCCAGATCATCCATCACCAGCATTAGCCCCAGGGTCGATAGTGTCTCGAGTTTTTTCCGGGACACCGCCATGTCATGAAACTCGCCGTCTTCCAGAATTTCCAGCGCCAATGCGTCCACGGGCAACTGGTGCTGCGCCAGAGTGTCCGTTACCAACACCGCACAATCCACGCTGGTCAATACTGTTGCCGGCATGTTTACTCCCAGCTTGAGTGCTGGCCACGTCTCCCGCCAGCCAGCCAGTGCCTGAAGACTTTTTCTAAGACCTAGAATGAAGAGCTTCACCAATTCGCGGGAGCCAAAGCCAGGCAAAAACAGCGCAGGAGACACCAGTCCGCCATTGGGATCACGCAATCGGGCCAGCGCTTCCAGCTCCACCACTTGACCAGTCCGCAAATCCACGATGGGCTGATATAGCATGACAACACCTTCTTCCGTCAGGGACGAACGATATTGTCTTCTGGATTCTGCCGGAAGCCCGTCGGGATTCTGTCTGTGAAAACGATGCCAGGACTGGTTGAGCAGATGCGCCACCGAATGAATAAAAAGACGGATCTCGGAAAACTCGAACTGTCCGGGATGACGACCGAACAGGCCCAGCGCGCCCACCATTCGTTCCTGATGGTCCAACATGGGAATGAATGCCGCACTCCGGATACCTGATACCAGGGCCTCTTCCCTGAATTCCTGGAGACAGGGATCCGTGACATAACTCACATTGGTTTCCAGTTGCTCTGTTTGCCAAACCCTCAAATGCGCCGGAGCGCCTGGCTCCCCGGTCAGATGTCTGCTGGCGTTCAGTACTCCTGCTTTTTCCAGGCGCTGAAGATAATCAGCCACTGCTTCAGAGCCATACTCGAAATCCATGTCTTCCGTATCTGAAATACGGATGTAGACACCCCCTATGAAGCCATAAAGCTCGTGGATGGATTCAAGAAACGACTGACAGGCATCTGGCCAGCTAACCACTCGGGACAACTTCAGGGACTGGCTGGTCAACCACTCCTGACGATCATTCCACAGTTTCTGGAGAGCATGGATCTGGTGCCCCAGTTCCCTGTCCAGCCTGGAACGCATGAGATCAAGAATCTGTTGCCTGAGGGCTGGCTGAAGAGTCCGGTCCCCGTGAATCCTCAAATGAAGCAACCGGTTGTATTCGCTTGCCAGGTCCATGAGTATGGCCTGATCAATGCCTGACAAGGCGTTCCTTCTCCCCATGGTTTCGGCGTGCGCCGCATGCTCCTCAGCTGTGAGTTCCGGGGCCTGCAGCACCTGCAAATGCTGCTCGAGTCGGGCTGTCAGGGCAGCCACATCGTCACCCCCCAACCGGTTCAACAAGGTATCAATGACCGGATGCTGTCCTCGTGACGCCAGAAATTTTTCAGGAAATTCTTCGGCCACCTTGCGAAGAGTCTTCAGTACCGTCCGCAGGCACTCGGCAGACTGTGAACCATAAGGTTCCATTTGAATGTCTGCCCCGATCTTTTCCGGATCAACACTCCATCTTCTCCACCATCCGCCTTCTGCCTTGCCGCTGAACTTGATGTCATGCAGGCATTGAACGGCATGTCGCACCAATCCGCCTTCCTCCGAATCGTCTTCCGGGAAAGCGCTGATCCCCAGGGAAATTTTCGGCAGATAGGATTCGACACCCGGCAATCCCGTCATTTCCCGTCCCACAAATTCACGCAGGGGCTCCAGGCGGGATATCCATTCACTTGCGCTACCCACGCCTTCCAGCGCGAAAATGAATTCGTCCCCTCCATAACGGGCCACCATGTCCCCTTCGGAAAAAAACGCACGCAACCGTGTTCCGAATTCGCGCAACAGGCGATCGCCCGCCTCACGTCCAAACCGTTCATTCGCATGACTGAAACCGTCCAGGTCAAGCACCCCCACCACCAGCGCCAGCCCCTGCTTTCTGGCCCTTGTCAGGGCGCCGGACAAATATTGTTCAAGGGAAGCGCGGTTGGGAAGACCTGTGAGGGGATCATGCAGAAGCATATGCTTTTGTCGAGCCTGTTCATGCTCGAGCCGTCGTTTCATCAACAACTGTTCCAGGCCGCAGGTCAAACTTCGAGTCAGTTCCTCGATGAGTTTTTTCAGGTCATCATCAAACACATGCTCCTGCTCGTGATAAACCCCCAGCAACACCCTGACCCTGCCCCTCAGTTGCACAGGCAAAAAGGCACAGGCGCCCAAGCCGCATTGCTGAGCCCGGGTGTACCAGGCCTGCATGACATGTGAAGACCTGAAGGACTGGACGTACACCGGGCGCCCTTCCCTCCATGCCATGCCGGCCGGCCCTTGCCCGGCCGTGCGCTCCCTGTCGGAAGACACCACGAGCCCATCCAGATAATCCAGGTCGCCAGCAGAAGCCAGAAACCGGAATAACCGATCTGGGCCAGGGATGGCCACGAAAGCAAGCTTCAGCCCCCCTTCCTCAACGGCAATCCTGCAAACCTCGTTGAAAAGCGCCCTGGAAGTACTGGCATCCACCACAAGACGATTGACGCGAGCCAGCATGGCATTGAACCTGAGAACACGCGCCAGGGCTTCCTGACTCTTTTGCGTCCGCCGACTCATTTCCGCATAACGCAATACAGTGCCCGTCAGGGCGGCAAGAAAATCCAGAAGATCCAGATATTCGGGAGAACCAAACACAGGGGGCGGATTGAGCATTCCGAACATTCCCAGCACCTGGTCACCCGAACGGGCCGGGATACTCCAACCATCTCTCCGTTGCCCCTCTGGCAACCTGGAAGATGGAAACAGTACCACCTCCCCATCACCTGCGTTGCTGCAAATGTAGGCTTGGCATCCCGACCATATGTCTTCCGCGAATTGGCAAATGGCTTGCCCCAGTTCCACTGGAGATCGCCCTGCCGCCAGATCGTTCAGAATACGCGTAGGCAGTTGCAGGTAGGCAGTTCTTAGCAGGCTGTCCGGCATAGGGCCTTGAGGCTATGAAACAGGGAGATTGAGATTGAACCAGAGAAGCCTTATAATGTCGAGCTATGGCGAATTAGCTCAGCCGGTTAGAGCGACGGAATCATAATCCGCAGGTCCGGGGTTCGAATCCCTGATTCGCCACCATACTCCTGTATACTCCACCCCATACCTGCGACTCGCCCCCCGGAGTTCCCATGAAAGGACTGACCGTTCGCGCAGCAGCCATCCTCTCCATCCTCGTTTTCTCCCTTGTGCCAGCGTGGGCCGCCTCGCCCCCCACTTCCAGCACCTCCCAACAAGATGACACCTATGATCAGGACACGATCCTGAAAGATGCATCCGACTTTTTCGGAAATACGGCAGAAGGGCTCGGAAAGCTGGTGGCCAAGGCATTCAAGGACCAGGGAAGACCCAATGGCTATATCAAAGGCGAGGAAGCCAGCGGGGCCATTGGTGTCGGACTTCGGTATGGAAACGGGATCCTTACGCTGAAAAACGGCGGCACCCGCCAGGTTTTCTGGACTGGCCCTTCCATCGGTTTTGACTTTGGGGGTAACGCCTCCAAGGTGTTCGTACTCGTTTACCACCTTTCCAGCGTTGACAAGATTTTTCAGCGTTTTCCCGGGGTCGACGGCAGCCTTTATTTCGTGGGGGGCGCTGGCATCAACTATCAAAGAAAGGACGACATCGTACTTGCCCCCATTCGACTTGGGGTTGGATTGCGGGAGGGTGCCAGCGTAGGTTACATGCACTATACCCAGGAAAAGACCTGGAACCCCTTTTAGGCTAGAATGTGAGCCTGTACAGCTGATCTGATTCATCCTTGAAAAAGAAAGTCCATATACGCACCTTCGGGTGCCAGATGAATGTCTATGACTCGGACAAAATGGCCGAGTTGCTCCGCTCCAGCCATGGTCTCGAGTCTACCGACCATCCTGAAGAAGCCGATGTCATCGTCCTCAACACCTGTTCCGTGCGCGAAAAAGCCCAGGAAAAGGTGTTTTCCGACCTGGGGCGCTACAACGAACTCAAGAAGCTGCGACCAGAGATCGTCATTGCTGTAGGCGGTTGTGTCGCCAGTCAGGAAGGCGAAAACATTCTGGCCAGGGCTCCCTACGTAGACCTGGTCTTTGGCCCCCAGACATTGCACCGGCTTCCCGACCTGCTGGAGGCCAGAGGTCGGTCAGGCCATTCTCAGGTGGACGTGTCGTTCCCTGAAATCGAAAAATTCGATCATTTGCCCCCTGCCCGAAAAGAAGGTCCTGCCGCCTTCGTTTCCATTATGGAAGGGTGTAGCAAATATTGCAGTTTCTGCGTCGTGCCATTCACCCGGGGAGAAGAATTTTCCAGGCCGCTTCAGGACATTCTGGCCGAAGTGCGGCATCTGGCGACACTGGGTGTGCGTGACGTGACCCTGTTGGGTCAGAACGTGAATGCCTGGACCTTGGCAGATGATCATGGAGACCTGGATTTCACCGACCTGCTGGAAGCCATCGATGCCATTCCGGACATTGAACGCATCCGGTACACCTCCAGTCATCCCCTTGAATTCGACACGAGGCTGGTGAATGCCCATGCCCGGTTACCCAAGTTGGCCAGTCAGGTTCATCTCCCCGTCCAGTCTGGTTCGGACCGGATACTGCGTGCAATGAAAAGGGGTTACACAGCCGCCCAATACCTGGAAATTGTTCAGGGACTGCGCAAGGCTCGCTCCGACCTGTCACTTACCAGTGACTTCATCGTGGGTTTTCCGGGAGAAACCGAGGCCGATTTCCAGGACACGCTCCAACTCGCCGAACAGGCGGGTTTCGATGGCAGTTATGTGTTTGCCTATAGTCCCAGACCCGGCACGCCGGCAGCCGATCTGGCGGATGATGTACCTGAAAACATCAAGCTGAACCGTCTGAAACGCCTGCTGGAAGTGACCGACAAGCAGGCTGCAACCATCAGCCAATCCATGGTCGGTACCCTGCAACGGGTTCTGGTGGATGGTTTTTCAAAGCGGGATGTCCGTGAACTCCGCGGTAGAACCGACAACAACCGGGTAGTGAATTTCTCGGGGCACGAACGTCTGGTGGGCCATTTCGTTCTGATGCTCATCACATCTGTCGCAGCCCATACCCTGAGAGGCGAAATCGTCAGCGTCGAGCAGGATGAACTCCATGAGCCAGGTTGAACTCGACCTTCAGCCTGTCGACAACCGCCGGCTTGCCAACCTTTGTGGTGCTTTTGACGTCAACCTGAAACAGATCGAGCGTACCCTTGGGGTCACGATCCAGCGCAGGGGAGAGCATTTCCGCTTGGAAGGCAAACCGGATAAAACCGCCATGACCGCCGAACTCCTGCAATCCCTGTACCAGAGGGCTCGTGGGGGCCTTTCCGTGGATGACGTGCACCAGGGACTCACCCGTGTTTTGGACCCATCCCGCACTCCAAACGAGCTGGAAGCCAGTCTGGTGCCTAACGATTCTCCCGCGCGTCTGCGCACGCGCCGCCCGGATCTTCAAGGACAGTCCCAAAGGCAAATACAGTACCTGCAGCATATTCGTGATCATGTAATTACGTTCGGGGTTGGCCCTGCCGGAACCGGAAAAACCTATCTGGCTGTCGCTTCGGCCGTGGATGCTCTGGAACGCGAAGAGGTCAAGAGAATCGTTCTGGTTCGACCGGCAGTGGAAGCAGGAGAAAAACTGGGGTTTCTGCCGGGCGACCTTTCACAAAAGGTAGACCCTTACCTGAGGCCCCTGCATGATGCCCTGTATGACTTGATGGGTTATGAGCGTGTTGGGAAGCTGTTTGACCGCGGCATCATCGAAGTGGCTCCCCTGGCCTATATGAGGGGACGCACCCTGAACCACAGTTTCATCATTCTGGATGAAGCCCAGAACACGACGCCGGAACAAATGAAAATGTTCCTGACCCGCATCGGATTCGGAACAAAGGCTGTGATTACCGGCGACGTGACCCAGATCGATTTGCAACGCAATCAGAAAAGCGGTCTGATTGATGCCAGAAACGTATTGCAAAAAGTGGAAGGTATCGCTTTCACGATTTTCCAGGCTGAGGACGTGGTACGGCACCCATTGGTCCAGCAGGTGATTCAAGCCTATGAACGTCATTCCAGGATATCCGGCTGATCATGGGCCCGGCTCATCCGTCACTTCATCTCACCGTACAGAGGGCCAGCAGGACCACATTGCAACCCACGTTGCGCCAGTTGAAACAGTGGGCAGGAGCCGCCCTCCAGTCCAGTGCCCAGGTCACCATACGCCTGGTGGACAGTCGGGAAGGCCGGCGATTGAACAGGGATTTTCGTGGAAAGGATTACCCCACCAACGTCCTGACTTTCGTTTATGACCCGGACGTCACGGGCTTGATGGGAGACTTGGTGCTTTGTGCTCCGGTCATCAAGCAGGAGGCCCGAAAACAGCACAAACCCCTCTTTCATCATTATGCACATCTGGTGATCCATGGGCTTCTACACCTGCAGGGTCACGATCACATGCGCAAAAAGGAGGCACAGGTCATGGAAGCCCTGGAAACCACCATCCTGAAAACACTGAACATTCCTGATCCTTATCACGGCCCTGCCCATGCATGATGATTTGACCAAACCTTCCCTGCTTGACCGCCTGAGCCAATGGCTGCATCGCGACCCGGACACCAGGGATGACCTCGTTGACTTCCTCCATCTGGCCCAGGAACGCAACCTGCTGGATTCTGACGCCTTGCGCATGATGGAGGGCGTACTGGGTGTCAGCGACATGCAAGTGCGCGATGTAATGATTCCCAGGGCACAGATGGACGTGATTGATATCAGCCAACCCCCTGAACAATTCATTCCCTATGTCATCCGCACGGCCCACTCGCGATTCCCGGTGGTGGATGAGGGCAAGGACAACGTTCTGGGCATCCTTCTGGCCAAGGACCTGCTGCGCTATTACGCCGGTGAGGAATTCAAGGTGCGCGACATGCTGCGCCCTGCAGTTTTCGTTCCGGAATCAAAACGGCTCAATGTCCTGCTCAGGGAATTCCGCGCCAACCGCAACCACATCGCCATCGTGGTCGACGAATATGGCGGGGTTGCGGGCCTGGTCACGATTGAAGATGTGCTTGAGCAGATTGTCGGCGACATCGAGGATGAGTATGACTTCGATGAAACAGAAGACAACATCGTTCCGGAAAGTGGCACGGTATTCCGGGTCAAGGCCGTCACGGAACTTTCGGATTTCAACGCAGCGCTCGGCACCGCACTGGAAAGTCGCGATTTTGATACGGTTGGCGGGTATGTGCTGAGCCGCTTCGGGAGACTTCCGAAACACGGCGAAAAAATGGTCGCCGATCACCTGTCCTTCAGGATCCTGCGTGCCGACAGCCGGCGCATCTATTCCATTCTGGTGGAAAAACTTCCCGACACCCCCTCCTCCGTCATCCCCGCGGAAAAACCATGAAACTCCCGGCCCTTCGGGAGATATTGGCAGCCGCGTCGGGAGCGTTGACTGTAGGCGGTTTCGCGCCTTATCACTTCTGGCCAGCCCCCATTCTTTCCATGACAGTACTGATGCTGTTATGGCGCCATACTCACAGCCCCGTGATTGCGGCGCGTCTTGGTTTTTTCTGGGGACTCGGGTTATTCACCTGCGGGGTTGGCTGGATTGAAATCAGCCTGCACGATTATGGTGGAATGCCCTTCCTTCTTGCCGTTGCGGCAATCCTGATATTTTGTGTGGGCATGTCACTGTATCCCGCACTGGTGGGCTACCTGACCTACCTTTTTTTTTCAAATCGACCCAAAACCCGCTGGCTGGTGGGTGTCCCCGCCCTCTGGACCCTTGCTGAATGGATGAGGGACTGGTTCCTGACGGGTTTTCCCTGGCTTTCCCTTGGTTACGCCCAAACGCCCCATGGACCACTGGCCGGATTTGCCCCCATCCTTGGCGTATTCGGCGTAACCGGTACAAGCGTTCTGGCATCCGGCTTGCTAACGACACTGGTCACGGCGCACCGGGACCGTCATAGCCGCAGCTATATGGGGCTTGCTTTCCTTGTCCTGATGGGCACAGGCTGGGCTCTGCAACAGGTGTCATGGACACAGGCCATCGGGCCTTCCATCAGCGTCAACCTGCTTCAGGGCAACTTTTCCCAGAATGAAAAATTCCAGCCTGAGAACACGGATCTGATTGTGGAACGCTATGCGGAAATGCTGAAAGGCAGCACTGGGAAACTGGTCCTGATGCCCGAGAGCGCATTGCCCTATGTGCGTCAGCAAATGCCGGAATCCCAAGTGGAACAATTTGAACGATACGGTTATGAGCACATGAGTGACCTTCTGGTCGGCATGTTCTCGGAGCCTGATCGCGGACAGTACTACAACAGCGTTTATTCTTTCGGTCATTCGCCCTCCCAGTTTTACCAGAAGGTCCATCTGGTACCCTTTGGCGAGTTCATTCCTGCCGAAGAACTGCTCAAACCCCTGATTCACAACGTTCTCTCCATCCCGCTGGACAGCCAGCAAAGAGGGGATCCCGCCCAACGCCCGTTGCGTGTGGGAGGACAATGGGTTGCTGTCAGCATCTGCTATGAGGATGCCTTTGGTGAAGAGCTGTTGCACGAACTGCCCCAAGCCACCCTGCTGGCCAATTTCACCAATGACGCCTGGTTTGGAAATTCCATAGGACCAGAACAGCACCTGCAGATGGCCCAGACCCGATCGCTGGAAACAGGTCGTGAGATGATGCGTGTGACCAATACCGGGGTCACGGCACTCATTGACGAAAAGGGTGCCTTGATCAGTCGTGCACCCAGAGGCCAGATTTTCAATCTGGCTGGCATGGTACAGGGATTTTCGGGCCGGACCCCTTTTGTCCTGGTGGGCAATTACGGTATCCTTGGCATTTGTATCGTGGCTCTGGTACTTACCATCCCCCTCTCACGTCGCCGTCCATGATTTCCGTCCTGTCCCGTCGATTATGGTACTCAGTGGGTTTCTCCACTTGCACAGGCCTGCTGGGTTTTGCGCTCTGGCTGCAGTATGCTCGCGGGGCTGACCCCTGTCCGCTGTGCATATTCCAGCGAGTTTTCATGATGGCACTGGGGGTTTGCTTCCTGCTGGCCGCCTTGCAGAATCCCCGCAAATGGGGTGTGCGAATTTATGCCCTTCTGTTGTTTCTCCTGGCTGCAGGAGGCGCCGCTGTTGCAGGACGGCAGATCTGGCTTCAACACCTGCCACCCGATCTCGTTCCAGCATGCGGCCCGGGCCTGTCCTACATTCTCAAGGCCCATCCGTTCCTCAAGGCTCTGGAAGTGGTTCTGAAAGGCTCTGGCGAATGTGCTGCCATGGGCTGGACATTCCTGACGCTTTCCATCGCCCAGTGGTCGTTCCTGTGGTTTGTGGGTTTGGGGGTTCTGGGGCTGATACAGGTTCGAAACCGTCACTAGGACTCAGCATTTCATCATGACCCTCTCTTTTCAGGAAATCATCCTGCGACTTCAGCATTACTGGCATGAACAGGGTTGCGCCCTGATGCAGCCCCTCGACATGGAAGTGGGAGCTGGAACCTCTCATCCGGCCACGTTCCTGCGAGCGCTTGGACCCGAACCCTGGAACGCCGCCTATGTGCAGCCGTCCCGTCGCCCAAAGGACGGGCGCTACGGAGAAAACCCCAACCGGCTGCAACATTACTACCAGTTTCAGGTGGTCATGAAACCGTCTCCCGGCCCTATCCAGGATTTATATCTGAACTCATTGAGCTCCTTGGGAATCGACCCCACCCGGAACGACATCCGTTTTGTGGAAGATGACTGGGAAAACCCCACGCTGGGTGCATGGGGCCTGGGATGGGAAGTCTGGCTGAATGGCATGGAAATCACTCAGTTCACCTATTTTCAGGAAGTGGGCGGACTGCCCTGTAAACCCGTTCTGGGGGAAATCACCTACGGGCTCGAACGTCTGGCCATGTACCTGCAAGGATGCGAAAATGTCTACGATCTGGTCTGGACCGAAGGTCTGAGCTATGGCGATGTCTACCACCAGAACGAGGTGGAACAGTCCCGATATGACTTCGAAGCCAGCAATGCAGAGTGGTTGTTCGGACAGTTTTCAGGGTTTGAAAATGAGGCAGCACGCCTGATCAGCCAGCAGTTGCCACTGCCTGCCTATGAAATGATTCTGAAATGCTCCCATACCTTCAACCTCCTGGACGCCCGGGGTGCCATATCCGTCACCGAACGCGCAGCCTACATGGGTCGTATCAGAACCCTGGCCCGTCAGGTCGCCCAGGCGTACTTCAATTCGCGCGAGGCCCTTGGATTTCCCATGCTGGCCTCCAAAAAGGCAGGGCATCATGAGTAATACCCTTCTCGTGGAACTGCTCACGGAAGAACTCCCTCCACGTTCATTGCAATCCCTGGGCAATGCCTTCGCACAGGAAATCACGAAAACCCTGGTTGCCCAGGGCTTCGTCCCGGACACAGCGGAAGCTGCCGTCCATGCCACTCCCAGACGACTGGCTGTGGTGCTTCCCGGGGTGTTGTCGCGCCAACCCGATCGTCTGGTGGAACGGCGTGGGCCAGCCCGTCTGGCTGGTCTGAAGGCTGATGGCACCCCCACCCCTGCCCTCAATGGTTTTGCCCGCTCATGCGGAGTGACCGTTGACCAGTTGCAGATGGGGCTGGATGCCAAGGGTCAGGAAATCTACCTGTTCCGCCAGATGGAACCAGGAAAAACCCTTGAACAGGCCCTACCCGCCCTTCTCTCGGACGTGCTTCCAAAATTGCCGGTGGCCAAGGTCATGCGCTGGGGATCAGGCGACGCCCAGTTCGTCAGACCCGTCCATGGGCTTGTGGTGCTCCATGGTACGCAGGTACTGCCAGTGGAGCTGCTGGGTCTGACAAGCGGGAACACCACCTTGGGACATCGTTTTCTTTCCAAAGGACCTGTCCGGATTCTCGAAGCCGCATCTTACGAAGAAGTCATGGAACAGACAGGGCATGTACTGACCTGCCTTGAACGCCGCCGACAACGCATCGGTGAAGCCCTGGAAAAGGCGGCTGGAGCTTGTCGCCTGCAGCAGGATGACACCTTGCTGGACGAAGTGACGGCACTGGTGGAATGGCCCATGGTGTACGCCGGATCGTTCCCTGAGGATTTTCTGGTAGTGCCCCAGGAGTGCTTGATCCTGTCCATGAAGCAGCACCAGAAATATTTCCCTCTTCTGGATGACGAAGGCCGCCTCACGTCACGCTTTCTTGTAGTCAGCAATGTGGATGCGAATGACGCTACCGCCATTGTGACAGGGAACGAACGGGTGCTCAAAGCCCGCCTTTCCGACGCGCGATTCTTTTTCGAGCAGGACAGGAAGGTTCCCCTGGCGCAACGAGTGATGCGCCTGGAGCAGGTGGTTTACCACAACCGGCTGGGTAGCATGGGACTGCGAGTCAAGCGACTTGAAACCTTGTCCGCCCAGATTGCCCGGCGCCTGAACCTGGATGAAGAAAAGGCCCGGCGTGCCGCCCACTTGATGAAAGCTGACCTCGTCACCGACATGGTCGGGGAGTTCCCTGAATTGCAGGGCATCATGGGCAAATACTACGCTTTGCACGACGGCGAATCCCCGGACATTGCACAAGCCATGGAGGAACATTACCACCCCCGGTTTGCCCAGGACACCCTGCCTGAATCACTGCTGGGCTCCGCACTTGCTCTGGCGGACAAACTGGACACCTTGGCCGGCATTTTTGGTATTGGACAATCGCCCACTGGCGATCGCGATCCCTTCGGCTTGCGTCGCGCCGCGTTAGGCATCATCCGCATCCTCGTGGAAACACCGCTGCCCCTGAACCTCCCTGAACTGTTGACCTTGGCGGTAGATGGTTTTTCGCCAGCACTCCCCGATGGAGATCCCCGGAGCCGAATCGAGGATTTCATCCTTGAACGGATGAGGGGCTATCTCAAGGAGCGGCAATACACCAGTGACGAGATCGAGTCAGTGCTCAATCCCGCGCCTGTCCGCCTCGACCAGGTACTGGCCAGGGCCGAGGCCGTGCGGAGATTCGCACGACTGCCCGAAGCCGTTCAGTTGTCAGCAGCCAACAAGCGAATTCGCAACCTTCTCAAAAAATCGCTTCCCGAGGGCCTGGAAAAAAGAAAATCCGTTCTCGATGCAACACTCCTGCAAGATCCTGCCGAGCGGTCCCTTCACGAAGTCATGCAGGAACTTCAGCCCCTGGTGGCAGACCACCTGGAGCGTCTGGACCCTGTGAGCGCCCTGCAGCTCCTCGCACGCCTGAGGGATCCCGTGGATCGCTTTTTCACCGATGTCATGGTCCTGTGCGACGATGAAGCCTTGCGGTCCAACCGCCTGGCATTGCTCGGACAGCTCGAAGCCCTCATGAACGGGGTGGCCGACATTTCCAGACTGGGAGGTTGAGCGCATGCAGCTTGTGATTCTGGACAGGGATGGCGTCATCAATCATGACAGCGACCATTACATCAAAAGCCCGGAAGAATGGAAACCCATCCCAGGAAGTCTGGAAGCCATCGCCAGACTGAATCAGGCCGGCTACCGGGTCGTGGTGGCCACCAACCAGTCGGGGCTGGCCCGCGGGCTTTTCGACATGGCGACCCTGAATGCCATTCACCAGAAAATGATCGATGCGCTGGCTCATCATGGTGGTGTGCTGGATGCCATCTTTTTCTGCCCCCATTCCAACGAGGCCCGTTGCAATTGCCGCAAACCTGCCACCGGCATGTTCGAGGAAATCCGAAGGCGCTACAACATTTCCCTGGACCGGGTCCCGGCCATTGGCGATTCCCTGCGTGACCTCATCGCAGCGGAGAAAGCCGGCGCCCGCCCCGTTCTTGTGCTGACGGGTAAGGGTCAAAAAACCCTCGGCGCAGGTGGATTGCCTGAAGATACCACTCAGTTCATGGATCTGGAAGAAGCCGTCCGCAGCATTCTGGGACCGGCGGCATGACCGCATTGCGTTCCGTTCTTTTTCTCCTGGTACAAGTCATCCTGACCCCCCTATTTGCATTGCTTATGTTGCTGACCGCCCCATTGGGCAGCCGAGGCCCCAGAGTCATGTCGGGGTTGTGGTGCCGCCTCATGATCGAGTCGGGACGTCGGCTTTGCGGCGTACGATATGACATCACGGGATGGGAACACTTGCCCAAGGGTCCCTGCGTGATACTGGCCAAGCATCAGTCTGCCTGGGAAACCATGTTTTTCCCCGCCTTCTTCCCGCCACATGCCTTCGTGCTGAAACGCGAACTGTTGCGAATTCCTTTTTTTGGCTGGGGATTGCGTCTGTTGCAACCCATCGCCATTGACCGGGACCAGCGCAAGGAATCCTTCCAGCAAATTCAGCAGCAGGGGCTGGAGCGGTTGGGCGCCGGCCTGCAGGTGGTCATTTTTCCCGAGGGAACTCGCGTTCCCCCAGGGTATCGCGCCCGTTACGGGCAAAGTGGCGGCGCCTTGGCAGCGGCCGCGCAGGTTCCCATCATCCCCATCGCCCACGACGCCGGGCATTTGTGGAAAAAAGGACTGTTTTCCAAGCTTCCCGGAACCATCCACGTGCGCATTGGCCCCCCCATTCGCATGGACAAACCCACGGGGCCACACCTCACCGCAGCTGCCGAAGCCTGGATCGAAAGTCAGATGGAAGACCTGACAGGCATCCCCGCAAAGCCCTACCACAGAAAATCCCGCTCGCTT
>JAJZEL010000034.1 GCA_021828575.1 Pseudomonadota bacterium | reverse complement strand
GCGACCCCGAGTTCTGGGGCGTGGCGAAGATCCAGGCGAACTTCGACTTCCTGAAGAACTACGGCATCTTTGCCGAGGGCAGCGCGCTCATCTCCATTGGAGAGACCCGCGTGCTTTGCGCGGCGTCGATAGAAGACCGCGTTCCCTCTTGGATGAGGGGCAAGGGCACCGGTTGGGTCACGGCAGAGTATGCCATGCTGCCCCGTGCCACCCACACGAGAATCAAGCGCGAAGCCGTGACCGGCCAACAATCGGGCCGCACTCAGGAAATTCAGCGTTTGATTGGCCGTTCCTTGCGGGCTGCCCTGGATCTTGATCTGCTGGGCGAATACACCCTGCGCCTGGACTGTGACGTGCTGCAGGCGGATGGAGGTACCCGAACGGCAGCCATCACAGGGGGGTGTGTGGCGCTGCATGACGCCTTGCAGAAAATGCAAGCAGATGGCCGTCTGGAACGGTCCCCGTTTCTTCATCCGGTGGCGGCGATTTCGGTGGGTATCGTGGACGGCATTCCCATGATGGATTTGAATTACGAGGAGGATTCGCGTTGTGACACGGACATGAATGTGGCCATGACTTCCGAAGCTCACTTCGTGGAAATTCAGGGCACCGCTGAAGGGGCGCCCCTGCGTCGCTCGGAAATCAACGAGCTCATTGACCTGGCCACGGCAGGTTGTCGTGAACTGGTCGGCTTGCAACTGAAGGTCATGGAAACGGAATGAGGCGTCTGGTGCTGGCTAGCAGCAACCCGGGAAAGTTGCGCGAATTTCATGGCCTGCTGGCCCCTCTGCAGTGGGACGTGGTGTCGCAGACCACGCTGGGAATCGGGGAGGCCGAAGAGCCGCACATGACGTTTCTGGAAAATGCCCTGGCCAAGGCGCGGCATGTGGCCTCCCTGAGCGGGCTTCCCGCGCTGGCCGATGACTCCGGGCTCTGTGTCCCTGCGCTGGGTGGGGAACCCGGTGTCCAGTCAGCGCGGTATGCGGGAGAACCCCGGTCTGACCAGCGCAACAATGACAAGTTGGTGCAGGCTCTGGCGTCGGTGGAAGACCGTCGTGCCTTTTACGTGTGTGTGCTGGTGTTCGTTGAATCGATTCAGGACCCTGTCCCGCTTGTGGCCGAAGGGCGCTGGGCAGGCGAAATGCTGCTTTTGCCCCGAGGCGACGACGGGTTCGGGTATGACCCCTTGTTCTATTTGCCGGAACTGGGATGCACGGCCGCCGAACTCCCTCCGGACCGCAAGAACCGGATGAGCCATCGGGCGCAGGCATTGGCGCAGTTTCATGACAGGCTCAGGTGCGGGGTGACCACTGAATGTCCATGAGGGGAGGCGCGCCTCCGCCACTGTCCCTCTACGTGCATCTGCCCTGGTGTGTCAGGAAATGCCCCTATTGTGATTTCAATTCCCATGCCCTGCGTCAGCAGGCATTACCGGAACAACGCTACCTGAAGGCGTTGCTGGAGGATCTGGAAACCGCTTTGCCTGAGGTCTGGGGCAGGACGGTCACGTCCGTGTTTTTTGGAGGGGGTACGCCCAGCCTGTTTTCTGGTCACGTGCTGGAACAATTCATGGACACCGTTCGTTCCCTGTTGCCTTTGGCCCCGGGAGCGGAAGTCACCCTGGAAGCCAATCCGGGAACGGTGGAGCGGGTCCGTTTCGCCGATTTTCGCCGTGCGGGAATCAACCGGTTGTCCCTGGGTATCCAGAGTTTTCATGACCATCACCTGGCTGCGCTGGGACGCATCCATGATGGTCATGAGGCTCGCCAGGCCGTTGAAGGGGCCATGATGCATTTTGATCACGTCAATCTGGATCTCATGTACGGCTTGCCGGGGCAGACCCTGGAGGAAGCGCGGGCAGATGTGCAGGAAGCCCTGTCCATGGGGGTTTCCCATCTATCCTGCTACCAGTTGACGCTGGAGCCCAATACGCCCTTTGCCCATTCCCCTCCTCCTGCCCTGCCTGCGGCCGACCGGGTGGCTGACATGGAAGACAGCTTGTCGGAACTCCTGAGCACACACGGGCTGGAGCACTATGAAGTGTCTGCTTATGCTCGCCCGGGGCACCGGTGTACTCACAATCTCAATTACTGGACGTTTGGAGATTATCTGGGCATTGGGGCAGGGGCCCATGGCAAGCTCACTTTCCATGACAGGATCGTGCGCCAGATGCGTCATCGTCACCCGGAAGCCTATATGGCTGCATCGCGCGAGACTGGCTTCATTCAGGAGTCCCATGAAGTGTTGGCCAGGGATTTGCCTTTCGAGTTCATGATGAATGCCCTGCGGTTGTGTGACGGGGTGGATGAGGGTGTTTTTCAGGAACGCACCGGTCTTGCCCTGGAAGGTTTGCATCCCTTGTTGCTGCGCTTGCAGGAGCGGGGATGGTTGTCGTCTGCACCCGGAAGGCTGCAACCCACGAAGCATGGTCAGCAGTTTCTGAATGATGTGCTGCAACAGTTTTTGCCGGAGGTGCCCCATGCATGATTTTCATTTTCGGGACACGAGCCTGGGAATTCTGGGGGTGGTGACGGGACCGAAGGGGTTGTGCTGGGCCACGCTGGATCAGAAAGAAAACCGGATCATGCAGGGGGCGCTGGATCGGTTTCCGGGCTTGCGCATGCGAGGGCAGGGTCCGGCTGAAGAGCGGGCGGCCACTTGGGTGGAAGCCGTGGTGGGGGCCCTGGAGTCCCCCATGAAAAAGTGGCAGGCTCCCATGGATGTGGCCGGTACGCCATTCCAGAAAGCCGTGTGGCAAGGGCTGCTGGACATTCCGGCGGGGCAGGTGCTGACCTATGGACAGGTGGCGAGGCTCGTGGGACACCCTGGGGCGGCCCGTGCCGTGGGCAGTGCCTGTGGAGCGAATCCGTTGCCTTTTCTGGTGCCTTGCCATCGTGTGGTGGCCAGTGGCGGGGGGCTTGGTGGCTTTGGGTTGGGTCCCGAGATCAAACGGCGGCTTCTGGAGCGCGAGGGCGTTCGAATATGAGGTCCCAGACCCCGTGACCCAGGCGCAGTCCGCGCTGTTCGAATTTGGTGACCGGACGACTTTCCGGCCGGGGTACGAACCCCGTCCCCGTGTTTTTCAGTCCGGGCTCGTGACTGAGTACAGCCAGCATTTGTTCTGCATAGTTTTCCCAGTCGGTGGCCAGATGCAGGTAGCCTCCAGGGGTCAGTTTTTCTGCCAGCAGATGCACGAATTCAGGCTGAATGAGACGGCGCTTGTGATGACGTGCCTTGGGCCATGGGTCCGGAAAAAAAATGTGAATACCTGCCAGTGAACCATCAGGAATCCTTTCGCGCAGAACTTCCACTGCGTCATGGCGCATGACCCGGATGTTGTCGAGATTGCTGTCTGCCATGCCTTTCAGCAAACTGCCCACACCAGGTCCATGCACTTCGATGGCCAAAAAATTTTGCTGGGGGCGTTGACTGGCCAGGGCCAGAGTGGTTTCGCCCATGCCGGAACCGATTTCCAGTATGAGTGGTGCGATTCTTCCGAACCATGCGGTGGGGTCATTGCCACAGGTTTCGAAAGGCAACCCCCAGCGTGGCCACAGTTCATCGAGCGCTTCCTGTTGCGCACGGGACACGCGGCCCTGACGCAATACGAAACTGCGAACGCGACGACG
>JAJZEL010000011.1:2156-14905 GCA_021828575.1 Pseudomonadota bacterium | reverse complement strand
TCTTGTTGCCAAGTACCAGCGCAAGCTTTTGCGGTTGGTCAACCACCTCGTGCGTGATCCCGGCGAGGCCGAGGATGTTACCCAAGAGGCGTTTATCAAGGCATATCGGGCGTTGGCTTCCTTTCGTGGGGACAGCGCTTTTTATACCTGGCTGTACCGGATCGCCATCAACACGGCAAAAAATTATCTCGTGGCCATGGGGCGTCGAGCGTCCACGCATACATCAGCGGACAATGAGGAAGCTGAAAACTTTGAGTCAGGAGATCTTTTGCGGGATGTGAATACTCCTGAAGCATTGCTTATGAGCCGTCAGATAGCAGAAACGGTGAATGCCGGAATGGACGCTCTTCCCGAAGAGTTGCGTACGGCCATTCGGTTGCGTGAAATCGAGGGATTGAGTTACGAAGAGATTGCTGAAGTCATGAATTGCCCGATCGGAACCGTGAGGTCCCGGATATTCAGGGCTCGGGAAGCTATTGCGGAACGCCTGCGTCCCCAACTGGATGTGGCGGCAGACAGGAGATGGTAATGACACTCGAACGCTTATCTGCACTTATGGATGGGGAGCTTGATCGTGATCAGGAAACCCTGATGCTTGGCCAGTTGAAAACGGATGACGATTTTCAGGAAATCTGGAACAACTATCACTTGATTGGCGAAGTGCTGCGACATCAGGAACTGCCTGATGCCCGTATTGGTCAACGCATTTCAGTGGCCTTGGCTAATGAGCCGACTGTTCTTGTGCCCGCAATGGCCCATCATGTCAAAGCCGTAGGGCAGACCAAAGCCAAGGCGGAAGTCGTGAGGCACAGATGGGCTGCAGTGGCTGCTGCAGTGGCAGTGGTCAGTGTTGTGACCTGGTTTCTGCCTGGAAACTCTCAGCAGTCTCCAGCAGAACACATGGCGATCCAGCACGCTGCCGTTGCCGAAATTTCTCCTGCTTCAACGCTGGCCCAGGCGGATCCCACGGCTAACGAAGAGCCCTATGTAGCCATGCATCGTCAGTGGTCGCCCATTTCCGGCTTTCAGACGGTCGATTATTCTGCTGCCACTCCCCAGTAAATGATGAGGGCTTCCTGGATTATTCTCGCGTTGTTGTCAGGTGTGCTGCCCAGTTGGGCGTTTGCCCAGGACGATGGAGTTGAACTCCTGCAGAAGGCAACGGAAGCTGCACAAACCTTGTCTTACTCGGGGGTTTTCGTGTATCAGCATGGTGGGAGAATGGAAACTCTCAAGGTGCTGCACGGGGTGGTGGATGGTCAGGAAAAAACCAGAATTGATACGCTTGATGGCCCTCCCAGGGAGATCATCCGTTCCAATGACGAAATGAAGTGTTATTTCCCCGACTCGCATCACGTGCGGGTTGAGCATCATCCCAGAAGAATGTTTTTCCCGGCTTTGCTGATGCCCCCTGTTCAGGAGTTCCTGGGTAACTATTCAGTGGTGTTGAAAGGCAGCAATCGTGTGGCTGGGCACGATTGTCAGGTCATTGAGTTGCAGCCACGGGATAACTACCGGTATATCCACAGGTTTTGCGCTGATGAACAGACACACCTTCTTTTGCGGGAGGCCACAGTGGGTTCCCACGGGCGTCCCATCCAGGTTTCCGAATTTTCCGAGCTGACCATTGGCATTCAGGTTGCGCCAGGCCAGTTCAAATCATCCTATCCTCAGGCGATCCAGTGGCGTCGACATGATGTTCCTTTGCTTGAAAACTTGGAAAAGACAAACGAATGGAGTGTTGGCGATGCGCCACCCGGTTTCCACAAGGTGGTGGAAGTCTACAGAACGTCGCCCAAAGGCCATGGCCCAATGACTCATCTGGTGTACTCGGATGGACTGGCGTCAGTATCTGTTTTCATTGAACCTGTGGATGGGTCGCTGCATCTGGAACGGATCAAGTCACTGAGGGATTCACTGAGTTACTACTCCATACAGAAAGATGGTTATCAGATTACCGTGATTGGTGAAGTGCCTGTGGATACCGTGACGCAGATTGGTCAATCAGTGGTTCAACGTCGGAGTGGTCAGCAATGAAACGTGTCTTGTCGGTGATGATTCTTGGGTTCTGGTCCATGCTGTCCCTGGCAGACGGGCTGCCCGATTTTACTGAACTGGTGGCAAAGCAGGTCAATACGGTGGTTAACATCAGCGCCACCACCAATGCCCATCACACCACAGGTAAAAAGGGTATGCCTGCAATTCCCCAGGATGATCCCATGTATGAATTTTTCAAGCGTTTCGGGATTCCAATGCCAACCCCAGGGGATGGGGACCCCTCTGCTGAAGAAGAGCAGCGTTCCATGGGGTCAGGGTTCATCATCAGTTCAGATGGCTATGTCATGACCAACTCGCATGTGGTTCAGGGAGCTGACGAAGTGGTCGTCACCCTGCAGGATCGCCGGTCATTCAAGGCCAAGGTGGTGGGCATCGACCGTAAAACCGATGTGGCTGTTTTGAAAATTCCTGCTTCCGGGTTGCCTGTTGCCCAAATGGGGGACTCGAGCAAAGTCAGGGTGGGTGAATGGGTCGTGGCCATTGGTTCTCCATTTGGTTTTGAAAGCAGCGTGACCAAAGGCATTGTCAGTGCCAAGGGTCGATCTTTGCCTCGGGAAACCCTGGTTCCATTTATACAGACTGATGTGCCCATCAATCCAGGAAATTCAGGGGGCCCTCTGTTCAACATGCAAGGCGAGGTCATTGGCGTCAATTCTCAGATTTACAGCAGAACCGGTGGCTACATGGGGCTTTCTTTTGCCATTCCCATCAACGTGGCCTCCCAGGTGGCCAACCAGTTAATGGTATCAGGCAAGGTCACACGTGGATGGATGGGGGTGGTTATTCAGGAAGTAACCCCGGAACTGGCTGATTCATTTGGCTTGGGCAAGCCTCGTGGTGCACTGGTAGCCTCGGTGGAGAAAGGGGGGCCGGCTTTCAATGGGGGCATTCGTGCCAGCGATATCATTCTTCGTTTTTCGGGTCAGGACGTGAATAGCCAGGAAGACTTACCCCGGATGGTCAGCGCAGTAAAACCCGGAGCCAGCGTGGAGGTTCAGGTTTGGCGAAAAGGGGCTCTTCAGGATCTGACTGTCAAACTGGGTGAAATGCCAGGGGAAAAGGTGGCGACCAGAGAAGGGCAGACCATGCCTGAGGCGCCGAAGGGCAGGGCAGGAAAACTCGGGTTGGTGCTGGATGATCTGACGGATAGCCAGATCAGGGATCTCGATGTGTCTTCAGGGGTGGTCATCCAGAAGGCATTCGGCGTAGCAGCTCGTTCGGGTCTTCAGGATGGAGATGTCATATTGTCCATCAACAACACGCCCATCCATTCCGTGAAGGAGTTCAATCAGGTACTTGGCCACCTGGATTCCAGCAAGGTATTGGCACTTTTGGTGAAGCGTGGCGACAATTCAGAGTTCTTGTCTCTCAAACCCGAATAAATTCATAGGGGTGTTGGGTTTTGTGGCTGCAAAAACCCGTCAATTTCGATAGAATTGAGGTACTCGACCCATCATCTACTGCAAAAGGGCATCCAGTGATGCCCTTTTTGTTGGCACTCAATGAAATTAATTCGAAACTTCTCGATTATCGCTCACATCGACCATGGCAAATCAACACTTGCTGATCGTTTTATCCAGTACTGCGGAGGCCTTTCAGACAGGGAAATGTCAGCCCAGGTGCTGGATAGCATGGATCTGGAGCGGGAGCGGGGAATCACCATCAAAGCGCAGACAGCGGCACTGCAGTACCGTGCCAGTGATGGTCAGGTTTACCAACTCAATCTGATTGATACTCCAGGGCATGTGGATTTTTCCTACGAAGTTTCGCGTTCCCTGGCCGCATGCGAAGGCGCCATTCTGGTCGTTGATGCTTCACAAGGAGTGGAAGCCCAGACGGTAGCCAATTGTTATACGGCGATAGAGCAAGGTGTAGAAGTTTTTCCCGTGCTCAACAAAATCGACTTGCCCTCGGCGGAACCTGAAAGGGTGATTGAAGAGATCGAGGACATCATCGGCATTGATGCCCAGAATGCATTACGGGTCAGCGCGAAAACAGGAGAAGGGGTTCAGGATGTGCTGGAAGCCATTATTTCCAGGATACCCTCTCCTGAGGGTAACCCTGACTCTCCGCTAAAAGCATTGATTATCGATTCCTGGTTTGATAACTACGTGGGTGTGGTCATGCTGGTCAGGGTCATGGATGGCCGCTTGCAGCCCAAGGATAAAATCCTGCTCATGTCTACCCACGCCACATTTCTGTGCGAACAGGTGGGGGTGTTTACGCCAAAATCGGTGACCAAAGAGTCATTGTCTGCGGGAGAAGTGGGCTTCATCATTGCGGGTATTCGTGATCTCCATCTGGCGCGGGTGGGTGATACCGTTACCTTGGCGCAGTCCCCTGCTATTGAGCCCTTGCCCGGCTTCAAGGAAATCAAGCCGCAGGTATTTGCAGGGCTTTATCCTGTGGAAAGCAACCAATACGATGCGTTGCGGGATGCACTTGAAAAACTGAAGCTGAATGATGCGTCACTTCATTACGAGCCAGAAACATCCCAAGCGCTCGGATTCGGGTTTCGCTGCGGGTTTCTTGGTTTGTTGCACATGGAAATCGTCCAGGAGCGCCTGGAGCGAGAGTACGACATGGACCTGATCACAACGGCTCCCACTGTTGTGTATCAGGTGGTGACGCGTGATGGGAACATGGAAGAAATCGAAAATCCATCGCGCATGCCAGATCCTTCAAAAATCGAAGAAATACGCGAGCCCATAATCACGGCAACAATGCTCTTGCCCCAGGATTACGTGGGACCTGTCATGACCCTGTGCAATCAGAAGCGAGGAGTGCAAGTGGACATGCAGTATTCAGGACGTCAGGTGGTGCTCACCTATGAACTTCCCCTGAATGAAGTCGTCATGGATTTTTTTGATCGCCTCAAGTCAGTTAGTCGGGGATATGCATCACTGGACTACGAGTTTAAGGCGTTTAGGCCATCAGACCTGGTCAAGCTCGACATTCTGATCAATGGCGAAAAAGTGGATGCCCTGTCATTGGTGGTGCATCGTGTGACCAGCCAGTACAGGGGGAGGGAACTGGCTGCGAGGATGCGCGAACTGATTCCACGTCAAATGTTCGATGTGGCCGTTCAGGCCGCTATTGGATCCCACATCATCGCCAGAGAAACCATCAAGGCACTGCGCAAGAATGTTCTGGCGAAATGTTATGGTGGGGACATCTCAAGAAAAAGGAAATTGCTGGAAAAGCAAAAGGCCGGGAAAAAAAGAATGAAGCAGGTGGGAAGTGTCGAGATTCCTCAGGAAGCATTTTTGGCCATTCTTCAGGTGGAGACAAAATAATGGATTGGTATAAATGGGGAATGGCGGGTCTTGCTTTGACTCTGCCCGTGGTGTTGTGGGACCTTTTCTCTCGGAGGCCACGGGGACCTGGGGACCCTCATGCCAATTGGGTTCAAACGGCCTGGTTGGTCATGCTGGTCTGTGCTTTTGGTCTGCTGCTTAAAATCACGGGATTTTCCGAAATTTTGCTGTTGGCTTGTATTTTGACAGGCCTGGTTGTGTTGTGGGACTGGAGCCGACGCGGAAAAAAGGAAGCCAGAAAAATTGAGACAGCCTGGCTTGAAATTTCCCGAAGTTTTTTTCCGGTGATTCTTGTGGTATTTGTAGTGCGTTCCTTTTTGTATGAACCTTTCAAGATTCCGTCGGGATCCATGATTCCCACGCTCCTTGTGGGGGATTTTATCCTTGTGAACAAGTTCACTTATGGTATTCGACTGCCGGTGACCAACGAGGTGGTGATACCGGTCAGTAAACCGCAGCGAGGTGATGTGGTGGTCTTCAAGTATCCGGAAGATCCTTCAACAGACTACGTGAAGCGTCTGATAGGCTTGCCGGGAGATACAGTCATGTACGAAGGCAAACGGCTAACCATTAATGGCATTCCGGTTCCAACGACACCGGATGGCAGTTTTGGCTATGTGGAAGACGGACTGAATTATGCCAACTTTGAACAGTGGAAGGAAAAGATGGGTTCAGCCGAGCACCATGTCATCAATCTTGGTGAACAGCCTCCCGTGTTTCTCGATGAAGTTCATCATTTTCCGGACCGCTCCGATTGCCATTACGATGATGGGGGGTTCACCTGCAAGGTGCCGGAGGGTCACTATTTCATGATGGGTGACAATCGGGACCGCAGTTCTGACAGTCGTTATTGGGGTTTTGTCCCCGAGAAAAACCTGGTGGGGAAAGCCCAGGTGATCTGGATGAATTTTCGGGATTTCAAGCGGGTGGGTACCGTTATACACTGAGGCATATGGTGTCGCGAGACGAACAACGCATCAGCATATTGTCAGACAGAATCGGCTGGAAGTTCCGGGCGTCGCACTGGGCCATGGAGGCGCTTACCCACAGGAGCTTTGGCGATCACCATAATGAACGCCTCGAATTTCTCGGCGACAGCGTGTTGAACCTGGTGGTGGCACGCATGCTTTTTGAAGAAAACCCTCATTTTGATGAGGGAACCCTGAGTCGGGTACGTTCGAACATGGTCAATCGGGATTCACTGTATCTCATTGCCAATGACATTCATTTGGGAGAGTTGTTGCGGATGGGCGAAGGTGAATTGCGTAGCGGGGGTGCTTTTCGCCCTTCCATACTTTCCGATGCGCTCGAAGCAGTTTTCGGGGCCGTTTTTTGCGATGGTGGCTTCGATGTGGCAGAAACCGTTATCCGAAAGGTTTTTGCCAAAAGCTACCACAAATCAGCCCCGCAGACCGTTATTGAAAAGGATGCCAAAACAAGGCTGCAGGAATGGTTGCAGGCAAAACATCTTCCACTCCCAGATTATCAACTGGTCCAGATCAGCGGCGAGGATCATGATCGGACTTTTTGTGTCAGCTGTACCGTGGGAACACTTTCAATCATCAGGCAAGGTGTTGGCAAAACTCGCCGTTCGGCTGAACAGCAGGCTGCCGAACAGGTTCTGTCCAGCCTGAAGGGTGATGAGGTGTCCGCATGACGCGTTGTGGCACAGTGGCCATCGTGGGTCGTCCGAATGTGGGCAAATCCACCTTGATCAACCATTTGATAGGCCAGAAGATCAGTATCGTGTCCCGTAAGCCGCAAACCACCCGGTTGCCTTTGAAAGGCATTCTGACAGAGCAGGACACCCAGTACATTTTTGTGGATACCCCCGGATACCAGACGCGCTATGGGAACGCGCTCAATCGTTCCATGAACCGCTCCGTCCTAACCATTTTGCAAGGAGTGGACGTGGTTGTCTTTGTGGTTGAGGCGCTCAAGTGGGAAAAGGAAGACACGCAGGTGCTGGATCGGATACCCCTCACAACCTTTCCCATTCTGGCCATCAACAAGATTGACCGGGTAAGGGATAAAAGCCGGTTGATTCCTTATCTTGAGGACCGGGCACGAATGAATCGGTTCGCTGCACTTGTGCCTCTCAGCGCCAGCCATGACAAGGCTTTTTCCGGATTGCTGTCCGAAATTCGGGGGCGCTTGCCTGAATCTCCATTTATCTTTGAGGCAGATGACATCACGGATAGCAGTGAACGTTTCCTGGTGGCCGAGTTCATTAGGGAGTCCCTGTTTCGTTTGCTGGGCGAGGAGCTTCCCTATTCGGTTTCAGTCATGATTGAACAGTTTGAAAATAAGGAAAGCATCACTCATATCCAGGCCATCATTCTGGTGGACAACGATAATCAGAAAGCCATTGTGATTGGCCATCAGGGCACAAAACTGAAAGCGATCGGAACCGCAGCGCGGAAAAACATGGAGCAGTTGCTCCAGTCAAAGGTCCATCTGGGGCTTTGGGTCAAGGTAAAAGGTGGATGGGCTGATGACCAGCGGATACTGAAGCAGTTGGGACATGACGTCTGAGCGAAGCATTGTCTACCAGGAAGAAGCTTTTGTGCTTCATGGAATCCCCTGGAAGGAAACCAGCATGATTGTTGAGGTTCTGACTGCTCATCATGGTCGGGTCCCTCTGGTGGCAAAGGGCGTCAGGCGACCACGTTCTGCGTTGCGAGGTTTGTTGCAACCTTTTCAGCCTCTGATGATCAACTGGTTTGGGCAGGGCGAGTTGAGAACGCTCAGAACGGCCGAATGGCAAGGCGGTATTCCTTTGCTTCAGGGGCATGCGCTATTTTGCGGGTTTTATCTCAATGAACTCCTGATGCTGTTACTGAAACGTGATGATCCGCATGAAGCCCTGTTTCTGGAATACAAACAGGCTTTGAAAAAACTGACACATGTCGAGCTCTTCGAACCGGTTCTCCGGGTGTTTGAGCTGGCATTGTTGCGCGAGTTGGGTTATGCGCCTTCACTGGAGCATGAAGTCGTGTCTGGAGAGCCCGTTGATCCGCACCGGACGTATCGCTTTGATCCGGAAAACGGAGCAGTTCAGTGGAACGGGTCGACAGGGCCGGATGTAGTAAAATTCAAGGGAAAAACCCTGCTTGACATGGCTAAATCAAATTACGATGACCCCGGTACCCTGGCGCAAGGAAAACAGCTCATGCGGATATTGCTGAGCCATCAACTGGGTCATCAGGATCTCCACAGCCGGCGCATTATTCAGGAGTTGCTTTTGTCATGATTCAGTTGGGCGTCAATATTGATCACATTGCCACTCTACGTCAGGCTAGGGGAACCCGGTACCCGAGTCCGGTACAGGCTGCGCTGCTTGCTGAATATGCAGGAGCTGATGCCATTACCCTGCATCTGCGTGAAGACAGACGACATATCCAGGATCGGGATCTGGAAATTCTCAGGGAAGTACTGAATACCCGGATGAACCTGGAAATGGCCGTTACGCCGGAAATGCTGGATATTGCCAGGCGAATTCGTCCACAGGATGCCTGCCTGGTGCCTGAAAGGCGTCAGGAGCTCACGACGGAAGGGGGGCTCGATGTTTTGTCACATTTTGATCGTGTGCAAAAAGCCTGCCATCTTTTGGCTGATAGCGGCATCAGGGTTTCGCTTTTCATCAATGCGGACAAGACCCAGATTGATGCGGCACATGCCGCAGGTGCTCCCGTGATCGAGTTGCACACCGGTCATTATGCTGAGCTTGAAAATGAAGCGGAGAGGAAGGTCGAGCTGAAAAAAATCACTGATTGCGTTCAGTATGGAACTGAAAAGGGACTAAGGGTCAATGCTGGACATGGACTGAACTACCATAATACCCGGCCCATTGCCATGCTTCCTGGCATTCGCGAGCTCAACATCGGGCATGCCATTGTTTCGCATGCCCTGTTTGTTGGTTGGGAGGCGGCGGTGCGGGAAATGAAGCAACTCATGACGCAGGCATCGGCACCCGCATGATACTGGGTATAGGCATTGATTCCGTACAGATCAACCGTATCAGGAAAGCCTTGGATCGACATGGAAGCCGGTTTGCCGAGAAAATACTGACGGAACAGGAGCTTCGGGTGTTTGAGTTCCATTCCAGCCCAGAGCGATATCTGGCCAAGCGTTATGCGGTCAAGGAAGCTTTTTCAAAGGCATTCGGAACGGGAATACGCGTACCTGTTACCTGGAAAAACATCGAAACGCACCATGACAAGTTGGGTGCTCCAAAAATCATCCTGTCAGGGCCTTTGGATCAAATGTTCCGGGAACGCGGGTTGCTTCATGTGCATGTTTCCGTCACTGATGAGACAGATCTGGCAACTGCATTCGTGATATTGGAGGGTTCATGAGCGGCCCGGTCATGATGGACATCAAGGGGTTTCTCCCGGATGAAATCGAGCGCGAGATGCTGCTTCATCCTCATGTCAGCGGAATGATACTTTTTTCCAGAAATTTCGAATCCACTGCCCAGCTCAAAGTGCTGACACAGGAAATCAGGGACCTCAATCCGAATTTGATGATTGCCGTCGATCATGAGGGAGGGCGTGTCCAGCGTTTCAAGGAAGGGTTTACCCCGATTCCGGCCATGGGGAATATCGGCCAGCTTTATGAAAAAGATCCCGATCAAGCCATTGGCTGTGCAGAAGCGGCCGGTCTGGTGCTTGCCTGGGAGCTGCGACGCTGTGGGGTTCAATTTTCTTTTGCGCCCGTACTGGATTTGGATTACGGGCGCAGTGCCGTGATAGGAAATCGTGCCTTTCACAGCAGTCCGGAAGTGGTGGCAATCCTGGCTGCCGCCTTATGCAGGGGAATGCGGAAGGGAGGTGGGGTGGGTGTTGGCAAGCATTTTCCAGGGCATGGTTATGTCAGTGAAGATTCCCATCATGCGCTCCCCATTGATGAACGCTCTGTGGAACAATTGTTTTCTGCGGACATGATCCCTTTTTCAAGGTTGGTGTCGGAGGGGTTGGAAGGCATCATGCCCGCTCATGTGGTGTACTCTTCTGCAGATACTTTGCCGGCTGGTTTTTCCCGCTTCTGGATCAGTCAAATATTGAGAGGAACCCTTGGTTTTGATGGCGTGGTATTCAGCGATGACCTGTCAATGCAAGGAGCCATTGTTGTGGCGGGTACTCCGGTTGATCGTGCCCGCGCAGCTCTTGAGGCGGGTTGTGACATGATTCTGGTCTGCAATGACAGAGATGCCACTGCCTCCATTCTGGAAGGAATAAAAGACAAATGGATTTCGGATGTCAGCAGACAGCGCATCGCCCAGTTGTCATCCCTTCTGGGCAATATGCAGCCAGTATCGGAAGTGTCCTATCAACAGGTACTTGACCTTCTCCACAAGACGCTGTCATGAGTTTTGGTCATCATCATTTTCCCCACCGGCATAGCCATGCCCCTGCAAAAAATATTCATCAGCATCACGACCCGGCTGGTCATGTGCATCATGGAGAGCGTCCCAGAACCACCCGTTTCATGTTGTATGCCCTGTTCCTGACGGCTTTGTTTGCCGTGGTGGAAGCGGTGGTGGGATGGTGGTCAGGTTCTCTCGCACTGATCTCAGATGCAGGCCATATGGTGTCTGATGCGCTTTCCCTGATGTTGGGCACGTTTGCCGTCTGGATTGGAAAAAGTCCCCCCACACAGCGACACAGTTATGGTTTGCAGAGAGCAGAAGTCATTGCTGCTTTCCTGAATGGGATATTGCTGCTGGTAGTCATTTCAGCCATTGTTTATGAAGCTTTTTCCCGTATCAGGTCACCGGTGCATGTTCATGGGATCCCGGTGATCGTGGTGGCACTTCTGGGCATGTTGCTCAATGGCGTCAATGGCTGGATGATTTCCAGGATGGAACAGGGGCTCAACACCCGCGCCGCCATGATTCATGTGGTGGGTGATTTCATGGGGTCACTGGCTGCATTGGTTGCAGGGTTGGTGGTGTGGTTAACTGGATGGACGCCCATTGATCCTTTACTCTCGCTGGTGGTGGCCGTTCTGATGTTGTACTCCACCATTAGAATCCTGTCAGACTCGGTTCATGTTCTTATGGAAGGGGTTCCTGATGGGGTTTCACTCAATGAAGTGGGGGAAAAACTGCTGTCTGTGGAAGGTGTCAGCTCGATTCACGATTTGCACATCTGGACATTGACTTCCGGTTTGCTGGCGTTGTCTGCCCATCTGGAAGTGGCTGATCTGGAGGCTTGGCCAGGTGTCCTGGTCAGAGTGCAGGACATGCTGAAAAAAGATCACGGCATTGACCACGTTACGCTGCAACCCGAGATCAGGTCCTGGAGTCCGGTATCGTGGAACATGCACAAGGGACACTGATGAAATCAGGTCTTGGCAGCACAGAATGTTCACAATGCCCGCGATTGGTGGCATTGCGCCAGGCCGTACGTGATCGTTATCCGGACTATTTTGCTTCTCCTGTTCCGTCTTTTGGGGATCCGGAAGCCGATTTCCTGGTAGTGGGGCTGGCGCCGGGCATGCATGGAGCGAACCGTACGGGTCGACCGTTCACAGGAGACCATGCGGGCATCCTGCTTTACGAGGCCCTGTATCAATCAGGGTTCAGCAACCAGGAAAAGGCAGATGATCCCGGTGATGGCCTCCGGCTGTCGAACTGCCGAATTACCAATGCGGTGCGATGCCTGCCTCCGGAAAATAAACCGGAACTTTCTGAAATCCGTGCCTGCAACTCGCTCCTGTCACGGGAACTGTCAATGACACCGGCGCCCAGTGTCATTCTGGCGCTGGGTCGAGTAGCTCACCAGGCCGTCTTGATGGCGCTTGGCTTGCAGGCAGCCCATTTTTCCTTTGCGCATGGCGCACTGCATGAACTGCCGGATGGCAAAATCCTTGTTTCCAGTTACCACTGCAGCCGTTACAACACACAAACCCGCCGCCTTACCCGGGAGATGTTTCTGGACGTGATGCAAAAGGCGCGTTCATGCCTGAGGCCCTGACTCCGCCCCCTTTTCATCTGGAGGCGTTTCTTAAATCGCTTCCTCACCAGCCAGGGGTATACAGGATGCTGGGCGAAATCGGTGAGGTCATCTACGTGGGTAAGGCTCGCGATCTTCATCGTCGAGTTGCTTCCTATTTTCATCGTCAGCATGACAATCCGAGAACACGATTGATGGTGTCCCGGGTAATGCGGGTGGAAGTCACCATTACCCGTTCGGAAGTTGAGGCGCTGCTGCTTGAAAGCAATCTGATCAAGGAATACTCCCCCAAGTTCAATGTGCTTTTCAAGGATGACAAAAGCTATCCTTATATCCGGATTTCCCCTCATTCCTATCCGCAAATCAGTTTTTTTCGAGGTGAGGTGGGAGAGGACGCCAAGTACTTTGGCCCATA
>JAJZEL010000011.1:0-2146 GCA_021828575.1 Pseudomonadota bacterium | reverse complement strand
CCATATCCCAATGCCCTGGCAGCCAGGGAAACCATTGATCATTTGCAGAAACTGTTCCGGTTGCGTACCTGTGACGATGCCGTGTTCAGGAACCGTTCAAGACCTTGCCTGTTGAATCAGATCGAACGATGTTCTGCGCCCTGTGTCGGAAAAATTGACCAAGACGCTTACTGCAAGGATCTGGAAGACGCTGGCAGGTTTCTTCGTGGAGAAGAGTCCAGGGTGCTGGATTCCCTGCGAGAGGCCATGATGAGTGCTTCCTCCGTTTTTGATTACGAGAGGGCAGCGACCCTCAGGGATCGTATTGCATTGTTGCAAAATGTTCTGGCGAAACAAGGCGTTTCGTCTGTTCGGCTGATGGACGCCGATGTGGTTGCGGTTGATGCGGGATTCATGGGGACGGCCGTTAATCTGGTGATGATTCGACAGGGCAGGCATTTGGGTGACCGCACATTTTTTCCTGACAACACGGAAGGCCTGGAATCATCAGAAGTGCTGGAAGCATTTCTGACCCACCATTACGCTCATTACCCTGTTCCTTCCAGGATCATTGCCAATGCCGACAATGCGCTTGAAGAAACGTCCAGGTTACTCTCCATCCATGCTGGCCATGCGGTTTTGCTGATTCGTCAACCCCAGGGTGAAGAACGACTTTGGCTGCAAAGCGCCATGAATAATGCGCGCATTGCACTGGAACAGAAAAGGGCACAACAGGCCGCGCAGGGTGTACGGTTACAGGCCCTCCAGGATTTTCTGGGATTACCACCCGGCGGAGTGTTTCGGATGGAGTGCTTTGACATCAGCCACACTCAGGGCGAAGCAACGATTGGGGCTTGTGTGGTTTTTGAACAAGGGCAACCCCTCAAAAGTGATTACCGTACCTACCGGGTTGAAAATGTGACGGGAGGAGATGACTATGCCGCCATGCGCCAGGTTCTCGAACGACGCTATCGAAAACTGGTGTCTGGAGAAGGGAAATGGCCCGACCTGATTCTGATTGATGGGGGCAGGGGACAGGTGAATACGGCGTGCAGTATCTTGGGCGAAATGGGATTGTCACACATTCCTTTGCTGGGCATTGCAAAAGGGGTAGAACGCAAACCAGGCCAGGAAGAACTGATTTTTCCTGAGCCGGGCAGGCAGATGCGCTTGCCACTTGAACATCCGGGGTTTCATCTTTTGCAAGCCATTCGTGATGAAGCCCACCGTTTTGCCATCACGGGTCATCGAAACCGTCGCGGCAAAGCCAGAACCCGCTCTGTCCTGGAGGCGATTCCTGGTGTGGGGGAACGTCGCAGACAAAAGCTGCTGACCCGTTTTGGTGGGCTGCGTGGCCTCCAGAGTGCTAGTGTGGAAGATATAGCGTCAGTCAACGGGATTGGCCTGGCCCTGGCCAGAAAAATCTATCAGCAGATGCACTGAGGTAGAATGCTGGCGCATGACAGTGAACTTTCCTACAGTACTGACCCTGATCCGCCTTGCATTGATTCCACTTTTTGTGGGAGTCATGTACTTTCCCGACCACTGGCTGTCAGTGCCCAATGCCGGATTAACTGCAGCAGGCATTTTCGTGGCGGCTGCGGTGACAGATGCTTTTGATGGCTATCTGGCACGCAAATGGAATCAGATCACACCGTTTGGGGCCTTTCTTGATCCAGTGGCGGACAAGCTGATGGTGATGGCAGCGCTGATTGTCCTGGTTGATCTGCAGCGCGTGCCTTCGGCCATTGCGTTGGTCATCATTGGCAGGGAAATTACCATTTCCGCTCTCAGGGAATGGATGGCACAACTGGGAAAAAGTGCCAATGTGGCGGTTTCTGCTCTTGGGAAAATCAAAACGGCCGCACAAATGGTGGCCATTCCTTTCCTTCTGTACGACAAATGGCTGTGGGGAATCATTCCCTGTCACTGGATTGGAGCCGTGTTTCTTTGGGTGGCAGCATTGCTAACCTTGGTATCCATGATGTATTACCTGCGGGTGGCTTTCAGATTGGGAACCATTGACTTCGATGACGATGCCAAATGAGATTTTCAAGAGATATTGTTTGACGGTGTTGTCATGTCACGTTAAAATGCGAGGCTCTGTGCGGGAGTAGCTCAGTTGGTAGAGCGCAACCTTGCCAAGGTTGAGGTCGCGAGTTCGAGA
>JAJZEL010000197.1 GCA_021828575.1 Pseudomonadota bacterium | reverse complement strand
AAGCCATGACCTGCCTGTGGTGGTGTCCACCCATCCGCGCACACGCAAACGGCTTGAATCACTGGGGACAATGGCACCGGATGCCCGGATACAGTTCATGAAACCCTTCGGGTTCTGCGACTACATCCAGTTGCAGATGAATGCCGCCTGCGTGGTGTCGGATAGCGGAACCATCACCGAAGAATCCTCCCTGCTCGATCTTCCAGCCATCACCGTACGCAATGCCCATGAACGCCCGGAAGGCATGGATGTGGGAACGCTCATCATGAGCGGACTGAAACGGCAAGCCGTTCTGGATGCCGTTCGGGTCACCCTGGAACAGCGCCGGGAACCTCGCGCCCCGACTCCCGTGCCCGACTACGAGAACCCTGCTGTGTCGCGACAGGTGCTGAAGATCGTATTGAGCTACATCGATTACATCAACCGCACGGTCTGGAGAGTCACCGAATAGCCCCTGTCACACGGCCATCACATGTCACCTCCTTATCAAAAGGTCCTGGTTACCGGCCCCCACGGATTCGTTGGCACGCATCTCTGCTCGCGCCTTGAAAAAGGCGGGTATTCCGTCGTCCGTGCCGTGCGCCACATTCGCGCCCCCGGCGATGTGCTGGTGGGCGATCTGGAATCGCAAACGGACTGGACCGGCGCATTGACTGGCTGCGATGCAGTCATTCACCTGGCAGCCCGCGTTCACGTCATGAGGGAAACAGCGGACCACCCTCTGGACGCTTTTCGCCAGGCCAATGTCACCGGCACCCTGCGCCTTGCGCACCAGGCCGCACAGGCAGGCGTGAATCATTTCCTGTTCATGAGCAGCCTGAAAGTCAACGGAGAAGCCGGGCACTTCACTGAAAACGACTCACCTGCCCCGCAGGACCCCTATGGCATTTCAAAATGGGAGGCCGAACAGGGCCTGCATGAATTGTCTGCCCGCACGGGGATGCGCCTCACCGTGCTGCGCCCCCCGCTGGTATACGGACCTGGGGTGGGAGGGAATTTCCTGCGCCTGATGCAACTGGTCAGAAAAGGAGTGCCGCTCCCACTGGGCGCTATTCATAACGAACGCAGCCTGGTTTACGTGGGTAATCTGGTGGATGCGGCCCTGGCTGCCCTCAACCGTCCAGCCCAAAGCAAAAGCACCTACTTCGTCACGGATGGCGCTCCCGTGTCCACAACGGAACTGATCCGTCAGATGGCCAACGCATTCGGGGTGCCCACCAGACTGATTTCCATTCCTGATGGCCTCATCCATCTACTGGCGAATGGTCTGGGTCAAGGCAAGGTGGCTGACCGTCTTCTGGGCAGTCTTACAGCCAGCTCAGACGCCCTGTGCAGGGATCTGCATTGGGCACCCCCAACTTCCCTGAAGAATGGGCTGGAGAGCGCGGCACAGTGGTATTTAAACAGCAGCAGCACAGCTGTTTTCCTTTAACATAGTCGGCCCGGAAAAACCCTTGAGGCCTGCATAAATATTGACCTTTGTGGCTTTTCAAAGAGTGCTGAATTTGCCAGAATGTGGCACTTTTGTGCGCCCGTTTCGCAGTCAACTTCAACCAGTTGCTGGCCGGCAGTGATCCATTCTGACAATTGAGCGCGGGAAACACCTCATGCAATACCTCACCCAACTTGCCAAAAAATACGAGAAAAGCCTAGCTTTCCTGCTCCTCATCAGTGGGTTCTTGGGGGCGATAGCCGGCGCGGTGACGGCCACATGGCAAGTCCCCATCGAAACCGCACAAGTGCTTTTGGGGCTGGTTTCATACGACCGTGGCGCTCTGCCCTATGCCTACCACGTCACAGCCTTCTCGATGATGAATCACATCGGCTGTCTTTTTCTAGCCATCACGCATTCCGAAGCAGCCAGCTCGATCCTGCTTTCCTCCCTGATGGGAATTGTGGTGATGCAAACAGTTGCAATGGCGATTTTCCTTATCTTTCGCAATGCGTATCTTGCACCACTACTCACGGTGGCTCTGGCAGCAGCTCATTTCATAGGTAGCGGAATTGCTTACCCCATCATATTCCTGGGAACCGAACACACTTACGGACGGGCGGGTTTCTTCTTCATTCTATATGCAGCCTTGTTTCTGGCCTTTTCAAAATTCAAAACCGGGTTCTTTCTAAGCAGTCTTGCGTTATGGATTCACCCGGCATGGGGTTTATGGTTCAACATGTGTCTCGCCATAGTCCTCATTGTTCAACACCGCAGATACAACGCCCTGCTAACACCCGGAAACATTCTCTATTACTGCCTAGGTGTCGGACTGTCAGTCACTGCTTTTCTCTGGCAGAAACTCCATTACCCAGTCAATCTGGCAATCGCACCCGGCGACGCTTCAGAAGCAAAAGAGATTTTTCTGAATTACATTCGATATTGGGATTATCATCGGCAAAAATTCGCCGACCCAAGAATTCTGGTCACCGGGTTTGCCTGTGCGTGGCTGACTTTTAGTTTTTCAGCATTGCTCATGCTCCGGCAACGGAACGCCTCTATTGGGGAAAAGTTGTTTTATTCTTTTGTCATGCTCTCCACCATATTGGCGTCTCTCTTCGTTTTCCTTCCCTCCTGGTTCGACCCAAAATTCTTTCCCGAGTTTCTAGTCATATTAATGCCAGGAAGATTCATCAACATTCCCATATTTCTCTGCACCCCGATTTTTCTGGGAAGTGCCATGCTATGGATTTCCAGTTCAAACCAGCTTTTTTCTGAAACAAGCCGGCTTCAAGTGGCCCTTGTGGCAGTCGCTCTTTTATTGTCCTTTACAATCTTCGTGGAGCTCTACGACTTCAGGCACGCGATTCTCTTCTCTTGCCTGGGCGCAGGACTCTTCTGGGGAATCCGGAAAACACGTGCGCCCCGTTATTTATCATTTTCACTCATAAATCCATTGGCTTTCTCGGTATGTCTAGCGCTGACATTGGCTTCTCCCTTATATCTAAGTATTAAATTCCCCTCTATCGAGCAGCGATTTCAAAAAATTGCGCTTCCCAGAAACATTGATGGCTCGATCTTGACCACAATGGATAATTGGCTTCTGCAGGTCAAAACACGGGTAAGTACCATCACCCCACACATAGATGGTTATGTGTATCTGGGTGGAAACTCGCTGATCCGACTCAACCAGTTGGCGATTGATATTTTCGGTATTTCACTGACAACTCCGCCACCTTCGAATATGGCCCTGCACCAAAGTGCTTTCGCTACTGCCGACTTCAAGGATCTCTGGTAATCCCGAGAGTGTGGTGAATGGGAACAACTTTCCACAAAATATCATTTTGGCCTGATACTGGTCCCCACAACGATGCATCTTAAACTTCAGCAGATCGGCGATGATCCCGAATGGCATGAATACCGTCCCGTATGCGTTCGTTAGGACCTCACTGCCCCCATGTCTGGAAAAATGATATGGAGTTCTGCGAAAATTATGGCATCGTGTACTACTCGGGTGAGATGTATGCAACGCAGTTTTTCTGATCTGGAGTATGCCGGCAAGAACCGTGCACCGGATGCCACCTATTTATTGCGGCTCAAGACGCTAACAGTGGAGTACTGACATTGCAAACCCTTTTGGAAGACGCTGCGGTGGCAGCCTGTGAGAATGATTTGGCATTGCGCGTATACACTTCCCGCCGACTCGGACAAGAC
>JAJZEL010000033.1 GCA_021828575.1 Pseudomonadota bacterium | reverse complement strand
GTATTCAAAAATTCTGGTTTCCACGATGGAGTCCACGGGACAGGATTCCTCGCAGAAGCCACAAAAAATGCACTTGGTCAAATCAATGTCATACCGTGTGGTACGCCTCGAACCATCAGCACGTTGTTCTGATTCGATGGTAATGGCCATGGCAGGACAAACCGCCTCGCACAACTTGCAGGCAATACACCGTTCCTCTCCATTGGGGTAACGCCGCAAGGCATGCAGCCCCCTGAAACGCGGTGATTGCGGGGTTTTTTCTTCCGGGTACTGCACCGTGATCTTGGGGGCGATGAAATGTCGGCCAGTCACAGCCATGCCCTTGAGCAATTCAGTCAGCGTCCAGCTTTTGACAAATTCCTTGATGGCTCCCATGGCGTACCTCCCTGTCAATGGAACCAGATGTTGAGCACAGGCCAATTGCGGAAGGGTGCCTGCATGAGCAGACCCACCAGCAAAAGCCAGACGAGTGTGACGGGAATCAGCACTTTCCAGCCCAGACGCATGATCTGGTCATAACGGTAGCGTGGAAAGGTAGCCCGGAACCACAAGAACAGGAAAAGAATGAATGCCATCTTGGCAAACAGCCAGAGAATGCCATCTGGAAGAAAGGGCAATGGTGACAGCCACCCTCCCATGAACATGATGGACGCCAGGGCGGCGATGAGAATCATGTTGGCATATTCAGCCAGGAAAAACAGGGCGAAAGCCATGCCTGAATATTCCACATGGAAACCAGCCACGATTTCCGATTCTCCTTCTGCCACGTCGAAGGGAGCTCGATTGGTTTCTGCTGTTCCGGCAATCACGTAGACCACAAACATGGGGAGAAGAGGCACCCAGTTCCACTGGAGCAACCCGAGATTACCCTGCTGTGCTCGCACGATATCCACCAGGTTGAGACTGTGGGACATCATGAGTACCGTAACTAGCGCAAAACCCATGGCAATTTCATAGGACACGATCTGAGCAGCGGATCGAAGTGCGCCAAGAAACGCATACTTGGAATTGGATGCCCAGCCCGCGACAATGATGCCGTATACGCCCATGGACGTAATAGCCATGATATAGAGAAGTCCTGCGTTCACGTTAGCCAGCACGAGATCTGGCGTAAACGGCACGACAGCCCAGGCCGCCAGGGCTGGCATCAAGGCAAGGATGGGACCCAGTACGAACAGGATCCTGTTGGCACCCGAGGGAACAATGATCTCCTTCATCAGGAGCTTGACCCCATCAGCGATGGGCTGCAGCAAGCCAAACGGGCCCACACGGTTGGGACCGATACGGATCTGCATGTATCCAATCACCTTGCGCTCGGCCAGGGTTAGATACGCCACGGCACCCATCATGGGCAACACGATGGCCAGGATTTTGATCACGTCCCAGACCAGGGGCCAGGCGCCTCCAAACAGGTCTTGCAGAAAACTCATGATGACAGGGCCTCCAGGGTCACGGTACCCAGAGCATCACCCAGCGTGGCGGTAGCAGAATGTCCAGCAGGAATGCGGGCACAGGTTTCCGGCAAACGGTCATCGCAAGTCAGTGGAAGCTCGGCTACCCCCCCTCCCTGGCGCACACGCACTGCCTGACCCGGTTTCAGCCCCAACCGGACAGCCAGACGCGAATGAACAGCCACGGCAATCGAACTGCCAAGGCGCGTGGCCTGAAGGGATTGCGACCGCCGAACCAAAGCGTCGGTCTGGTAAACCGGGACCTCTCCGATGCGTTCGATGGTACCCAGCGCAGCCTTCACGTGAATGGCGGGCATCCGGTCCAACCCATTATCCAGGTTGCCTCGCACCACCGCCTGCAAATCTGGGGACATGTCCTGCCGCACATGGTCCAGAGTGTCATGCTCAAACCCCTGAAGCTCAAGCAGGTTGCCCAGCACCCTCAGTATCTTCCAGCCAGGGCGGGCTTCTCCCTTCGGCATGACAGCGCTTCCGAACTCCTGAATGCGCCCTTCCATGTTGATGAATGTGCCGGCTGTTTCCGCAAAGGGCGCCATGGGCAACATGACGGTGGCCCACTCTTCCGCTTTTCCGCAAAACGCGGAAAGTGCCACCACGAAATCGGCCGATTTCAGTGCGTTCATGGTCAATGCAGGGTCAGCACTGTCAAGCTCCGGTTCAAGTCCCATGACCAGATAAGCTTTTCTTGACTGCTGCAACATGGACTGTGCATTCAGGCCATGGACCGCATGAGCACCCAAAGGCCCTCTGTGAGGCACTGCCCCGGCCAGCACGGCGCCCACACTGTTGGGCGCTTCTCCCAGCACACCAAAGGGATACTGCAACAGCCTGCCCAGCTCCGACATCAGGGCGTACAAAGTTCCAAAGGCGGAATGATGTTGAGCCAGGTGACCAAGGAACAAAGCTCCAGGCGCATCCTGCACAAGGCTGTCCGCAATTGCCAGCGCTGCCACGGAAGGTGTTTCGCCCATCAATGGTTGCAATGCAGGATCAACGGATTCGCCTTTTCGGGTCGCCACAGCCTGCAATACTTGTGCGAGCAATGCCGGCAATTCGCTGGGAGCCCCGATCAATTGTCCTGCCACAGGCATGGCCAGATCGTCTTCAAAAGGGTTGACAAGATGAATGCGTGCCCCATGCTGGGCTGCACGTCTCAAGCGGACGGCAAGCAGGGGCTGTTCGCTGCGCAAGGAGGTCCCCACCAGCAGACAGGATTTCAATGACGACCATTGTTCAACAGGCAAGCCCAGCCATGCTGCACCACGCAAGGTCTCATCAAGGGAGAAGTCAGTCTGTCTCAACCGATGATCCACATGATGAGACCCCAGTTCGCGCATGAGCTTCTGTGCCAGAAACAACTCCTCGAGGGTCTGGTGCGGACTGAGCAAGGCACCCATTTCATCTGCGCCGTGCACATCACGAATTTTCGTCAATGCATCCACCACCACCTGAAGTGCCTCGGTCCAGTCCACTTCTTCCCAACGCCCATCTCGCCTGACCCGTGGACGCAAGAGACGATCTTCACTGGCCAGCCCCTGATAGGAGAAACGATCCCTGTCGGAAATCCAGCATTCGTTGATCGCCTCATTATGCTTGGGCAGGACGCGTACTACTTCCGTGTTCTTCTTGACCTGCACTTCCAGATTCGAACCCAATCCATCATGGGGGCTGACGGAATCAAACTTCCGCAACTCCCAGGAACGTGCCTTGAAGCGGAAAGGCTTGCTGGTAAGCGCTCCCACTGGGCAAAGGTCTATGGCATTTCCGGACACTTCCGAATCCACGGTAAGGTCCATGAACGCGAGAATTTCAGAATGCTCCCCACGCCCCCCCACTCCCAACTCCATGATGCCTGCAATTTCCTGCCCGTAACGGACACAACGGGTACACAGGATGCACCGGGTCATGTCAGTGGCGATGAGAGACCCCAGGTCTTTGTTGGACACGACCCGTTTTTCCTCGTGATAACGAGAGGCTACCCCACCATACCCCACGCTCAAATCCTGCAGCTTGCATTCCCCGCCCTGATCACAGATGGGGCAATCCAATGGGTGGTTGATCAGCAGAAATTCCATCACGGCTTTCTGAGCCTTGATGGCAAAATCCGAGTGTGTCTGTACTTTCATTCCTTCCGTTACCGGCGTGGCACAAGCAGGCAACGGCTTGGGAGCCTTC
>JAJZEL010000155.1 GCA_021828575.1 Pseudomonadota bacterium | reverse complement strand
ACTTGGGTCAGGGCATTGGCGGTCAGCAGAAAACTTCCGGCGTATTGCCGGGCCATGAATTGGTTCAAGGCATGAAATGTGGTGGAAACTGCCATGAATTCGGTATTCAGAAGGCCAAGTTTTAATCGGTAGGTCCGTGACTGGTCGCTTTCCAGACCTGAAGATGAGCGCAGGGATTCAAGCCGATAAATGTCGTTCATCAGTCGAACCAGTTCGGGTGTGTGTTTTGTTCCGGAAGAACGGGATGCGGTTTTCTGGAGCAGAAAGGAGAAATCGATGAAGCGGCGCCTGGTCATTTCCAGGATGATGGTAGCCATGCGTTTCGGAAAAACCAGTTCACTGACCAGTGTGGCACAGGCCAATCCCACCATGATTTCAGATACGCGGCTCATGGCAATATCAAAAGTCATTTCAGGATGAAGGGTGGATGGCAATCCAACGATGCACAGGGTATACCCGGCAAGCACAAAGGCATACGACTGGTGATCTCTCAGAATCATGGATCCAGCAGTACAGAGACCGATCCATAGGGCCATGCTGACCAGAAAAGCTTCGCGATCCTGTGCAAACAGGGCAACAAGAACCAGGGAAGCCAGGATGCCGGCCACTGTTCCAAGCATTCGATAATAGCTTTTTGTCAGTACCATGCCCGAATGGGCTTGCATGACAATGGACACGGTGACCATGGCAGTTCTTGGCTGGTCGAGTTCAAGAAAGAGCGAAGACCACAGAGCCATGAAGCAGGCCAACAGCATTTTGAACACGTGGCTCAAAATGGCGGCTTCTTCCTTGCCCAGAATTGTTCTGGGCGAGCGCATCATGACCAGGTGACGCAGGGTATTCATTCAATCCCTCCTCCCAGGGCATGCATCAAGCCTGCATAGGCTTCAAGGCGTTTTCCCCGAATTTCAGACAAGGCGTACTGCGCGTCCAGAATCCGGTTTTCGGCGTCCAGCACCGGGTTGTAGTTGGTGAGTCCTGCCTGGAATGATTTCATCGCAATCTCGTGTGAGGTTTGCGCAAGGCCAAGGGTCCGGATGGCCTGATTTTCCTGATTGGTTTCGGAGCGAAGCATAGTCAGCTGGTTAGAGACCTCCTTGAGGGCATGAAGAATGGTTTCATTGTAGTGGTCTACTGCCATGTTGTATGCAGAGGTGGTGGCGGATAGCTGGGCGCGCCTCTGGCCACCATCCAAAATCGGAAGTGTCAGGGCAGGTCCGGCACCGGCTGTGAAAGCTGCATTGCTGAACAACTGGCCGAACCCCAGTGCTTCAAAACCAACCATGGCAGACAGGTTGATGTCGGGATAAAAGGCAGCCTTGGCGGCATCGATTTGGTGGCCGGCCGCTTCAGTTCGCCAGCGCGAGGCCAGTACATCGGGCCGGTGGCCGATGAGGTGAACAGGGAGACGGTTGGGAATTTCAAGGTGGTTTTGCAGTACCAACGCCGGGCGTGTGATGGCATCGCCCGTGCCAGGCCCCTGTCCTGTGAGGGCAGCCAGTTCGTTTTTTGTCAGGCTGATCTGCTCGTCCAGAGCCATGATCTCTGCAGCCGCCATGGGCAAGGGAGTTTCTGCTTCACTGGTGGCAAGGTGGGTTCCCAGGTGGGCAGAAAGACGAGCCTGCGCAATGGATGCGCGTTGTTTCAATGCATCCTGGCGCTGCCAGGCAACGTCACGTATGACGTAATACATATCGAGGCGGATGTAGTCACGAATGATGGCCTGCTCCAGATCAATACGGACCTCGAATGCGTCCAGGGCAGTAGCAGCGGCTTCATCCATGTAGCCTTTCCACTGGCTTTTGTTTTGTCCCCAGAGATCCAGGTCATAGGACAGGGAAGTGGCCACAGTGTTATTCCATTCCGTGTGTCCACCCCAAGGTGGCGGAATGAATTGCAAAGCCGTGAACCTATCGCGACTGGGGGCTGCTGACAGATCCACTTGTGGAAGCATTTGACTTCGTGATTCGCGTGCCAGGGCCTCAGCCATGGCGATTCGGTCGCGAGCTGACTGGAGGGTCGGATTTTCTGCCACGGCACGTGTTAGCAGAGCATTCAACTGGGGATCGTGCCAGGCCGTTTTCCACCAGCCCTCATCGGGTCCTTGAAATTGCCCCCACATGGAGAGGTTTTTCCCCATGGATAAGGCGGATAGCTCCAGGGGTCTGGCAGTGGGAGAGATTCCATTCCATTGGGCGCATCCAGCAAGCAGTCCACATATTAGCGACCATAAAGTTAGGTAACGAAATAAACGGATAAAGAAAAGCATGTCAACGCATGACCTCCAGATGCGAGACAAGGGTTGCCAGTGAGTCAAGCAACTCCGTACGTTGGTGGGAAGAGAGGACTGACATGAAAGCGTGGACCTTGCGGTTATAGTCCGGAGTGACTTCATCCAGTTTTTGCAATCCGGAAGCGGTCAGGCGAATCAGGTACTTGCGTCTGTCATCAGGGTCGGGAAGGCGAATAACCAAACCTTCGCGCTCAAGCCCATCCAGGAATCCGGTGATGGTTGCCTTGGAAACCCCGGCTTTTTCTGCCAGATCAGAAGGGGAGGAAGTCAGATCGTCCTCGCGGAAAAGCAAAACCAGAATCCACCAGCGGCCCTGAAGTAATCCATGCTGCCCCAGCAGTCGGTCGAGTGCGAGCGATATGTCTGACGTAGCCCTTAAAAGGCTGACAAAGTCCGAAATGGCCTGCACGTCCGTGCCAGGATAGCGGGATGCAAATTTTTGCAGGCTGACAGGCGTGGGCAAGGCTTTGAGTAGCAGCATCCTGGATTCCTGGGTTTTATTATGTTGTTTATATTATGGTACCGTAATATATGAATGTCAATAATTTTTCGAGATGCCCTGCACAGGGGGAGCCTTACTCAAAAAGAGCAGGGGAAACCAATGGCAGTGTCTCAAACTCAGGGTGGGAGAAATAAAAACCCTGAAAAAGGTAGACGCCTGAGGAGGAGAGCCACAGAAACTCATCGCGCGTTTCTACCCCTTCGGCAATGAGTTTGATATCCAGGTCGCGACACATGTTGATGACTGCGCTGACAATGACCTGGTTGGACTTACGTTCATGGATGTTACGCACCAGCACCATGTCCAGTTTGATGAAATTGGGCTGAAAAGCGCTCAGGAGGTTGAGTCCGGCATATCCGGCACCAAAGTCATCGATGGCGGTGAGGAAACCCAGGCGCTGGTAGGTTTCAAAAATGTCGAGCAGATGGGCCTGATCACGGATTTTTTCTTCCTCGGTGACTTCGAACATGATGCGCTCGATGGGAAAGGAATAGGTTCTGGCGGCCTGTAACGTTGTCCTGATGCAGAGTTCGGGCTTGTAGACAGCGTTGGGATAAAAGTTGATGTTGAGAAATGTATCCAGCTTCAGGGAGGCGGCAAGCTGGATGATCTTGACCCGGCATGCCTGGTCAAAACGATAACGATTGCTGTCCACAAGGCGGCCAAGCACGGTGATTGCCGGTTCCCCGGCAGGGCCACGAACCAGGGCCTCATAGGAAAATATGGAGCGCGACCGGCTGTCCACAATGGGCTGGAAGGCGAATGAAAAGTCAAGTCCAGTCCCGCGCCATTGAGGCACTGATCACAACCCAATTCTATATAGTGCTCGCGCAACATTGATTCCCCCTTCTTTTTTCTGTGACGGTCACTTTATTGAAAATTCAGGCCAATGGGCACACTTAGTCATCAGGGTTGGCGTGTCCTTGTTGCACGTTGACAACAATTTGCTGGGGAGACGCGGGTTTGGTGAATGCCCAGACCAGGGCAACCACCCATCCCACAAATGACCAACCCAGGAGAAGGTTCAGCAAAAATATGGCAAATGCATTGTGATGTTTTCGGGCGATGGCCACGATACCGGGAAGCAGGTACCCCCCGATGACAATTAACAAAAGGATTAGCATGTTTGCGCTGCCCACGTTCACCCCAAAATGACAACAGGTTCATGGCATTCATGGCTTGATATGAATCCTGAAACGAAATGGTAACCCTGTTCTACAATTTTTGTGAATATGGATTTTGTGAAGGGGTGTTATGCATGAAAAAACACCTGGAGAAATCCAGGCGTCTGATTTTTCGGTGATCGTTTTGGCTTCCAAGTTTTGACTTGAACCGCATTGCATTCAATTGCGTTAAATAGTTCTTAATCATATTAACGAAAGGGATTTTTTGCTTCGATGGATGAATAGCAGAACGCAGAAAGCGGGATGGAGATTGCACTATGGTCGCTTTTTAATCTCAAAAAGAAACGGTTAAAGGAGACAACCATAAAAAAATTAAAGATTTTTAAAGGTGTTTCGATAACAAGAAATCACAACAGATTCGCCAAGAAGTCAAAAACCCTAAAAATAAATGCATGTGAGGGGGCATTATCAAGTTGAATGGGAGGAGGTGAAAATGTTGAGACATTTAAGCATTAGGGCCAAGTTGCTGGTCGGTAGCAGCTTGGCAATTTTGCTGGTGGTCATTGCGTTGATGGTTGCGTTGTTCAGTCTCAGGAATCTTGGAAAACAATTTGATTCATTCATTAATCGTGATGTGGTCAACCTCAAGTACCTCTCATCAATGTATGAAAACGGCCTGCTGTCTGGCCAGGCGGAAAGAAATTATATTCTCAGACCTTCTGATCCTGTCCCTCTGAAAACGCTTTCAAAATCGTCAGACGAATTCAATGAGGCGTTGAACCAGACTATTCTTGTTTCATCGGATCATCCTGATGCACTAAAAACGCTGGATGACATTCGAAAAAGTTGGGCGAAACTGCAGGCAATACGGCAGCATGCCAGAGATCTGGCCGTTACAGATACCACGGCTGCAGTTGGTGAGCTCAACATGAACGAAACTCCAGAATGGCGTGAGCTCAGAAAAAACCTTGAATCTCTCATGATCAGGAAATACAAGGAGTCTGATGAAAAACGTGACCTCATCAATCATCAGATTCAGCGGACTTTTATGCTTTCTATCTTGATTACTGCAGTTGCAGTCATCATCGGTTCAGTCGGAATGCTTGTGTTGATCAATAACATCATGGCCTCTATCAAACTGCTTTCCAGTTCGATGAATGAGCTTGCCGTAGGCAACGGTGATCTGACAAGACGCATTCCTGTTCACGGCAAGGACGAAATCGGGGAAACGTCCGATGCATTTAACCGCTTTATGGCCGGTATGCAGAAACTCATTCAGGAAATCAGATCGAATGCAGAATATCTTTCCAGTGCGGCGACCAACCTTTCATCTTTCTCCACAAAAGTCGCTGAAGGAACGAAGGAACAATCGAATGCCGCCTCGGAAACGGTTTCTGCAATCGAGCAGATGCGGGTGTCTATCGCTGCAGTCGCAGATTCATCGGAAGATGTAAAAACACTTTCTCACGAGAGTTTGGCGCATACGCACCAGGGAAGTGAATGTCTGTCCGACATGCTCAAAGAGATATCAAATGGGAAAAAAGCGGTTGATGAAATTGCTAATCAAGTTAATGAATTCGTCAAATCGACCAACACCATCACACACATGACAAGGCAGGTCAAGGAAATCGCCGACCAGACCAATCTGCTCGCCCTGAATGCAGCAATCGAGGCGGCACGCGCCGGCGATATGGGCAGAGGGTTTGCAGTCGTCGCTGATGAGGTCAGGAAGCTCGCCGAAAAGTCGGCACAGTCAGCTGGGGAGATAGACAGTATCACCTGTTCGTTGGGTGATCAGTCTATTCGTGTGGAAAAGTCCATCTACAACGGTTTGCAGGCCCTTTCCGCGAGTGAAACATTCATGTCGAAAGTGATAGATGTTCTGTCTCTGGCGAAAGCCTCTGTTACCTACGCCAATACAGGTGTAGAAGGCATTACCGCTTCAGTGCACGAACAAAAAATCGCCAGCAATGAAATTACCAGGCACATCGAAAAAATTGCGGCAATGACTGAAAAAAATAGTGAATCCATTCAGGACGCTTCACTCTCGGCACAACGACTTGATCAGCTTGCGTCTTCCCTGCAAAGCGCTGTTGGAAGATTTAAGGTTTAACTGACACGTCAAGAAATGCTGGCTGTGACCGCGCCCATCATCCGGTTGTTAATCGATAGTTAACGCGTTACACTGTCATGCAGCAAAGTTGCGGATTATGCTGACGATGCTGGATAACGCGAAGCGTCCGGAAGACATGAACGCACCCGGTTGGTATTTGCATTCATTAACCGGCAATCTGGTCGGTGCGGGTCAATGGCAATTGGCGCCTGACGTTCGGGTTTGAGGGTGAACATGCCGAACTGGTCAATTATCAGGATTATCATTAGGAGAATTGAACATGAGTCGAATGCACAACCCGGCGCATCCGGGTGAAGTGTTGCGCGAATGGTTACCGGAAACCATGACCGTCACTCAGGCTGCCAAAGACCTGCAAGTGTCGCGCGTGACGCTGTCCAAAGTGTTAAACGGCAAAGCGGGCGTCACTGCAGGCATGGCCTTGCGCCTCTCGGCCTGGCTTGGCACCACCCCGGAAGTCTGGTTAGGTATGCAAGCCCAGTGGGATTTGTGGCAGGCAGAACATCAACCACGGCCGAAGATCGAGCCGATGGTGAGGGTGGGGTAATTTTACCCCCAGCCTTAGTTAAAAATGGGGGGGTTACCATGGATTTCCTGCACACGGATATTGAGCACGAGTACATGAGATGGGTTGAACTCGTTGGGCCTGACGACCCATACGTTACGCGAGATACTATTGGGCTACATGAAGTGCTGCGTGCCCATTTTCTGATCGTTGATTTCTTTGTTGAACAAGATTATGGCGTTGGGGGGATCGGACCAAAGAGCGTGGACTTATTGCATTCATCGATTTACAGGCAGTTTGTTTCATTTGGCGGAAAGGACAAATGGCCTGATATGTATGAGAAGTGCGCCACACTTTTGTTTGGACTAGTCAAGGACCACCCTTTTCACGATGCCAACAAACGCACCGCCTTCTTGGTGACGCTCTTTCAACTTGATCGTCTAAATAGAACACCACGTGTTCGTCAGCGCGAGTTCGAGGACTTCATTGTCGATGTTGCAGATAATAGGCTTGACAAATACCCGCAATTTCGAGATTTGGCAAAGAAAAAAGATGATGCCGAAATCTTGTTTATTGCAGACTTTCTGAAACGAAATACACGCGAAATTAATAATCGCGCCTACACCGTCACTTATCACGAACTCAATCAAATTCTGAAGCGCTATGGTTTTGAGATGGTGAACCAGAATAAGAACTTTATCGATGTCGTCAGGGTTGAGTACAAACCCAAAATTTTCGGAATCATCGGCCCTGTTGTCCGAAAGGAGTACCGCCTCGCACAAGTCGGATTTCCTGGTTGGAAAAAACAAGTTGGGAAAGGGGCCTTGAAAACGGTTCGCGAGGCTACAAGACTTACAACGCAGCAGGGTTACGACTCAGAGACGATCTTTCAGGGTGCTGACCCACTGCACAAGTTAATCGATACCTACTCCGAGCCGCTTCGTAGACTAGCAGATAGATGACAACGGCTAACCTGCCACTCAAGGTTAATCCCCCTTGCGAAAAGTTAGGGCTGGAAGTGGAGTTTCCTCAATATGGGGTGCAATTAATCAGATCATTCCTGAATTGGGGAACAAAATAAAACGGGCCTTCCAGATGGAAGGCCCGTCATGAATTTTTGGCTCCCCGACCTGGGCTCGAACCAGGGACCTGCGGATTAACAGTCCGTCGCTCTACCGACTGAGCTATCGGGGATCAGGTAAGCCCGCAATTCTAGTGGGTTCCACAAAAGGGGTCAAGCCAAATTACTGACCAACGATTTGCGCAATGGCTTCGACCACCGTATCCAGATTGCGTGTGTTCAGCGCGGCAACGCATATTCGACCTGTGTCCACGGCGTAAACCGAAAACTCATTCTTGAGACGGTGAACCTGGGGTGTGGTGAGGCCAGAAAACGAGAACATGCCGTTCTGGTGGTTCACAAAGCTGAAGTCATGTCCAGGCAAGCGACTTTTGAGTCTGGCGACAAATTCATGGCGCATGGATTTGATGCGATCGCGCATGGCACCCAGTTCCTGAGCCCACATGGTTTTGAGGGGGGGGCTGCTGAGGACGGTGGCCACCACTTCTGCACCATGAATGGGTGGATTGGAGTAATTGGTCCGGATGACACGTTTGAGCTGCGAAAGCACCCGCTGTGACTCGTCTCTGGAAGAGGTGAGCAGGCTGAGAGCACCCACGCGTTCTCCATACAGGGAAAAGGACTTGGAAAATGAGTTGGACACCAGCACAGGAATATCCAGTGTTGCGAACCGTCTGACCACTTCGGCGTCCTTCTCGACACCTGAGGAAAAACCTTGATAGGCAAGATCCAGAAAAGGAACCAGCTGTTTCCTACGGATCAGCGTCATGACTTCCGTCCACTGGCTGTCCGTGAGGTCCACCCCGCTGGGATTATGACAACAGGCGTGGAGCACAAGGATGGTTCCTGTAGGTGCGGAGTCGAAAGCGGCACAGAGGCCTTCGAAATTCACTCCACGGGTCCCTGCGTCGTAATAAGGGTAAGTGCGCACGGTAAAGCCGGCTGCTTCAAAAAGGGAGCGGTGGTTTTCCCAACTGGGATCAGAAATCCAGACCTCGGATGAAGGAGTCACCCGTTTGAGAAAATCAGCACCAATTTTCAGGCCACCCGTTCCCCCCAGGGACTGCACTGTCACCACCCGGCCTTGGGCCACCACTTCGGAGTCTGTTCCAAAGACCAGCTCCTGCACGGAACGCAAGTAGGTAGTCAACCCTTCTATGGGCAGGTAGCCACGAGGGCGAGGGATGGCTTCAAGGCTGTGTTCGGCCGTCCTGACACATTCCAGCAGCGGGATTTTGCCGTGCTCATCCGTGTACACACCAACCCCCAGATTGACTTTTTTGGGATTCGGATCGGCCTGAAAAGCTTCCGTAATGCCAAGAATGGGGTCACGTGGCGCCATTTCCACGGTGCTTAACAAGGATGCGGTCATGAGGGTCTCGAAGTGCTAGAATGAAGAGGTCCGGTACCAGGTTCCATTCTAGCAGTGATCGTTACATTCCCCAACAGTCCCTACCGGCTGCACCAACCTTTCGAGCCTGCAGGCGATCAGCCCAATGCCATCCAGCAATTGTCCGAAGGGTTGGGCGATGGACTGCAGTACCAGACCCTGCTGGGCGTGACGGGTTCGGGAAAAACTTACACCATGGCCCAGGTCATTGCACGGACCGGTCGGCCTGCCATCGTCATGGCGCCAAACAAAACCCTTGCCGCTCAGTTGTATGCCGAATTACGCGAGTTTTTTCCCGAAAACGCAGTAGAGTACTTCGTTTCCTACTACGACTATTACCAGCCTGAGGCATATGTACCGGCTCGGGATCTTTACATCGAAAAGGATTCCAGCATCAACGAGCATATTGAACAGATGCGTCTTTCAGCCACCAAGTCCCTGCTTGAGCGGCCCGATTGCATCATTGTAGCCACCGTGTCCTCCATTTACGGCATCGGCGATCTGAACGAGTATCACCACATGATCCTGCACCTCCGCGAACAGGACAGGACGGGGCAGAGGGAAATCATCGAACGGCTGGTGGCTATGCAGTATGCGCGCAATGACCTGGAGTTCCGGCGCGGCACTTTCAGGGTCAGGGGAGACGTGATCGATGTGTTCCCAGCAGAAAACAGCGAGTCGGCCCTGCGCATCACACTGTTTGATGATGAGGTGGAACAGTTGATGCTGTTTGACCCCTTGACAGGCAAGACCATCCAGCGGCTTGGTCGCTTCACGGTATTCCCCTCCAGTCATTATGTGACCCCCCGATCCACTGTGTTGCGTGCCCTGGATGCCATCAAGGAAGAATTGCACGAGCGCGTGTCTTTCTTCTCCAGGGAAAACCGTCTTGTGGAACTTCAAAGGATTGAGCAGCGCACCCGCCATGATCTGGAAATGCTCAATGAAATCGGTTTTTGCAAGGGCATCGAAAACTACTCACGGCATCTGTCAGGGCGTGAAGCAGGTCAGCCACCTCCCACGCTGATTGAGTATCTGCCCTCCCATGCCATCATGTTCATTGACGAATCCCATGTGACCATTCCTCAGGTAGGGGGAATGTACCGGGGTGACCGGGCACGCAAGGAAAACCTGGTGCATTACGGGTTTCGCCTGCCTTCTGCCCTGGACAATCGCCCTTTGCGCTTTGATGAATTTGAACACCTGATGCCCCAGTGCATTTTCGTGTCGGCAACGCCTGCCGATTATGAGGCCCAGCATAGTGGACAGGTGGTGGAACAACTGGTGAGGCCCACGGGTCTGGTGGACCCGATACTTGAAGTGCGTCCAGCCCGTTCACAGGTGGATGACCTGTTATCCGAAATTCATGTTCGGGTGGAACGCAATGAGCGGGTTCTGGTGACCACGCTGACAAAAAAAATGTCAGAAGATCTGACAGAATATCTGGGAGAACACGGAGTCAAGGTGCGTTATCTGCATTCGGACATTGACACGGTGGAACGGGTTGAAATCATTCGCGACCTGAGATTGGGTGTTTTCCATGTGCTGGTGGGCATCAACCTGCTGAGGGAGGGGCTGGATATTCCTGAGGTTTCGCTGGTGGCCATCCTTGATGCAGACAAGGAAGGATTCCTTCGTTCCGAGCGTTCCCTGATCCAGACCATAGGCCGCGCAGCGCGGCACCTGAATGGTACGGCCCTGCTGTATGCCGACAGGATCACCAACTCCATGAAGGCTGCCATGGAAGAAACAGAAAGGCGACGTTTGCGCCAAGTGGAACATAACCGGATTCATCACATCACTCCCCATGGAGTGACCAAGAAAATCAAGGACATCATCGAAGGCATTTATGAACCGGAGACGGGTGGCAAGCAAGGCGACAAGGAAGCTCATCTGCATGAGCTTACGGAAAAACAGCTTGAGGGCATGATTAAAAAACTGGAAAGTGAAATGCTGGAGGCTGCCAGACACCTGGAGTTCGAACGGGCAGCCGAAAAACGGGATGCCCTCAAACGGGTCAAGGATTTTCTTCTGATGTCATGAAAGACATCAGATATTACCCGGGCGGAAAATTTTTCCGGGGTTCATAAGGTTTTTTGGGTCCAGTGCCTTCTTGAGGGTTTTCATCAATTCCAGTTCGATGGGTGACTTGTAGCGCACCAGTTCATCCACCTTGAGTTGGCCGATGCCATGTTCTGCACTGATGCTGCCGTCCAGTTGATGAACCACGTCATGGACGATACGGTTGACTTGAGGGGTGACCTCTATGAAGGACGGGTTTTTTACTTTGTCTGGCATGGACAGGTTGTAGTGCAGATTTCCGTCACCCACGTGACCAAAACAGACCACACGAATCCCTGGATAGGCCCTTTCCAGTTTTTGCGAAGCATCTTCCACAAAGACGGGAATGCGACTCACTGGAACGCTGATGTCATGCTTGATGCTGATGCCTTCACGTTTCTGCGCTTCTGAAACCTGTTCGCGAAGGGCCCATAACGCAGCGCTCTGGCTTTCACTGCGACTAATGACCGCATCGGAGATCAACTGTTGCTGTAGCACCTGATCCAGGGCTGTTTCCAGCAAGGCATCCAGTCCTGCATCGGGACTGGCATCTTCCAGTTCCACCAGGACGTACCAGGGCGAGGAATTTCCGAGAGGGTCGTGGGTCCCTGTAATGTGCGTCAGAACCATCTGCAGGGCAGATCGGGACATGAGTTCAAATCCACTGGTGCGGTCACCCACACAGGATTTGAGATGCGAAAGCAGGCTGACAGCCTGTGCAGGGGAATCGACCGCCACCCAGGCCGTGGCTCGTGACCGGGGCAGGGGATACAGCCGAAGTACTGCAGCAGTCACGATCCCCAGGGTGCCTTCAGCGCCTATGAACCATTGCTTGAGGTCGTAGCCGGTATTGTCCTTGCGCAGCATGCGCATTCCATTCCACAACTGTCCATCAGGCAGCACCACTTCCAGGCCAAGCACCTGGCTGCGCATGTTGCCATAGCGCAGAACAGCGGTTCCTCCAGCATTGGTGGATATGACACCGCCGATTTCAGCCGTGCCCTCGGAAGCAATGCTGACCGGAAACAGCCGGTTTCCCTGGCGTGCGGTTTCCTGGACAGTGGCGAGTGTGACTCCGGCCTCGCAGGTCAGGGTGTCATTATCCCAGTCAATGGTGCGTATCCGGTTCATGCGTGACAAGTTGAGAATGATGGAACCCCATCCGGTTCCAGGCACGCTGGCACCACACTGGCTGGTGTTGCCACCCTGGGGTACGATGGAAATGCCGGCTTCGAAGCAGGCACGCACCACGTCCATGACTTCATGGGTTGTTGCCGGTTTCACCACCCAGGCAGCATCCCCCTGATATCTCCCACGCCAGTCCCGATTATGAGATTCCAGGGCAAGCACATCATTCGTCAGTCCGGATGGGCCGACAATCGAAAGCAGTTTTTCATTGATGGGAAGGATGGCCATGACGCAATGTGTCGAGAGTGGTGTTGATCAGGCGATGCGCAATGCTGGCGGGATTTGGCAGGGAGGGCAGGGCATCCAGGGGAAACCAGCGCGCATCTTCAATTTCTTCAGGCTGAAGCTTCAAGTCACCGGTGTCATACTGGCATGTGAAGGCCATCATCAGCGAATGCGGAAAGGGCCAGGACTGGCTACCAAAATAACGGAGGTCACGTACCTTCAGGCCGACTTCCTCGTGAATTTCCCGGTGAAGCGCCATTTCCAGGCTTTCTCCAGGTTCACAGTATCCTGCAAGGGCGCTGTATATGCCAGGGGCAAAGTGGTGGCCTCGCGCCAGGAGCAGCTCATTGCCCCTGATCACGAGCCCCATGACCACAGGAGAAATTCTGGGGTATACCGTTAGGTGACAGGAAGGGCAGTCGCGTGAAAATTCATGAGGCTTGAGAAATGTAGGGGTTCCGCAGCGCCCGCAAAACCCGTGTGTCCTGTCCCAGTCCATGATCTGGAATGCGCGTCCGGCCATGGCAAGAACCGGTTCTTCCAGCCGTCCAAGCAGCGCCCTCAAGCCAAGGAATTCATGATGCTCCGGTGCCGGAAAAGTGGATGGCACCTCCAGCAAATGACAGGGTGAGCCATAAAGGGTTCCCACCGGGTGCTGTTGCAATGCAGCCACCATGAAAGGTCCCATCTGGGCCTCATCAGGCAACTCCCTGTCCCGTGCAATCAGCAAGGCATTTTCACGAAACACAAACCAGTTCGCCGACACCATTTTCAGGGGTTCTGTACCGGGATGCGTCGTACTGCTTCCAGCCAGACATGAGCGGAGGAATCGCTGGGTGCCCGCCAATCGCCACGCGGTGACAGGGAGCCCCCTGAGCCTACTTTGGGCCCGTTGGCCATGCAGGAACGTTTGAACTGGCTGTTCTGGAAAAAACGTTTTACAAACACCTCAAGCCAATGCCGAATATCCACGATGCCATATTTTTTCCTGTCCTGTTCAGGTATGGACGGCCAGTGTCCCAGATGCGGGTCATGCCAGGCGCACCAAGCCATGAACGCCACGCGATCTGGAGAAAAGCCGAACCTCAGGAGGTGATAAAGGTTGAAATCCTGGAGGGCATAGGGACCGATCGTCTCTTCCGTCCGCTGGGGTTGCCCGGTATCAGCTGTGACAGGGACAAGTTCCGGACTGATGTCTGCATTTAATACCTGTCGGAGAATTCCTGAAGTGTCCTGACCAAAACGTTCTTCATCGGCAACCCAGTGAACAAGATGCTGAATCAGGGTTTTAGGCACTCCTGAATTGACATGGTAATGCGCCATATGATCACCCACACCATACGTGCACCAACCCAGCGCCAGTTCGCTGAGGTCGCTGGTGCCCACCACGAGCGCATGGTGCTGGTTGGCGAGGCGGAACAGGTGGCTGGCGCGCTGCCCGGCCTGCACGTTTTCAAAGGTCACATCAAAAAGGAGTTCGCCAGACGCGTAAGGATGGCCGATATCCTTGAGCATTTGCAAACAGGCCGGTCGGATGTCGATTTCCCTGGCTTGCAGGCCAAGGGCGGTCATCAGGTGACGGGAAAGTGCCAGTGAAGCATCGCTTGTGGCAAATCCTGGCAGGGTGTAAGCCTGTAAATGTTCCCGGGGCAGGCCAAGAGCATCCAGTGCCGCACTGGCAACCAGCAGGGCATGGGTGGAATCCAGGCCGCCCGAGACACCAATCACCAAGGTGTGAAGCCCACTGCTGCGCAGTCGTTGGCTTAATCCCTGGACCTGGATCCGGAAGACTTCCTCGCAGCGGGCGTTTCGTTCAAGTCCGGCGGGTGGGACAAAAGGATAGCGTGCCGGAGGAGGACTCAAGGGCAAGTGTTCATGGGAGCATTTTGACAGGACGCAGTCCACTAGTTTGTACTGCCTCAGCACATCCGAGTGCAATTGAATGGCATGGGCGAATGTGTTTTGTCTCATGCGTTCCTGAGACAAGCGCAGGAGGTCAATGTCAGCAAAAACCAGTTGATCCCGGTTTGAGAAACGTTCGCTTTCCGATTTGATTTCCCCATAATCGGCAATCAGGCCATGGCCATCCCAGGCCAGGTCAGTCGTGGATTCGCCCAGGCCAGCTGCACTGTACAGGTACGCAGACAGACATCGCGCCGATTGGTTGGACACCAGCTGGCGCCTGTAGTCGGCTTTACCCAGGGTGGCATTGGACGCTGATGGATTGACAATGACTGTAGCTCCGGCCATGGCTGCATAACTGGAGGGTGGAACAGGCACCCAAAGGTCTTCGCAGATTTCCACAGCCAGAGAAAAAAGTGGCTGGTTTTTTGCCTTGAAAATCAGGTGGTGGCCAAAAGGAATGCCTGCCTGACCAGGCAGGTCCATGGTTTCCCGTAGCGCCGTGGCTGCCGGAGAAAACTGCCGGACTTCATAGAATTCCCGAAAGTGTGGC
>JAJZEL010000171.1 GCA_021828575.1 Pseudomonadota bacterium | reverse complement strand
CGACGGCACAGGTGACGTCCATATCGCAGACGGTACTGAAGTTGCTACCCCCCGGAATCACCCCGCCACTGATCTTGAACTACAACGCGGCCACGGTCCCCATACTGCAACTTGCATTGTCCAGTCCTACGATGCCGGAGCAAAAACTGTTCGACCTGGGGCAGAATTTCATCCGGCCACAGCTGGCGACGGTGCCAGGAAGCGCGATTCCTTCGCCTTATGGGGGGAAGGTGAGGCAGATCCAGATCGACCTGGACCCGCAGGCCATGCAGGCCAAGGGAGTCTCTCCCAGCGACGTGAGTGATGCGCTGGCAGCGCAGAACCTCATCATCCCGGCGGGAACGGAAAAGATCGGGCGGTTCGAGTACAACATCCAGATCAATGATAGTCCGGACGAATTTCGAGCGCTCAATAACATCCCCGTCAAGGAAGTCCCGAACATTTCACCCCTCCCTCAAGCAGAGTCCCCCACCATTCTGTTGCGTGACGTGGCGCACGTGCGTGACGGTTTTCCTCCTCAGATCAATATCGTGCGTGTGGATGGAGTGCGGGCCGTACTGATGACGGTGCTCAAGAACGGATCGGCATCCACGCTGGACATCATTCAGGGGGTCAGGGATCTGGTGCCCAAGCTGCGTGAAACCCTGCCAGGCAGCCTGCGGGTTGATGCGCTGGGAGATCAGTCCATTTTTGTGAAGGCGGCCATTTCCGGCGTGATTCGTGAGGGGGTGATCGCTGCTGCCCTGACCAGCCTGATGATTTTGCTGTTTTTGGGCAGCTGGAGGTCCACGCTGATCATTGCCATGTCCATTCCCTTGGCCATTCTTTCCTCCATCGCCACCTTGTCGGCGCTGGGAGAAACCCTGAACGTCATGACCCTGGGGGGGTTGGCCCTGGCCGTGGGCATTCTGGTGGATGATGCCACCGTGATGATCGAAAACATCAATCACCACCTGGAACAGGGAAAGACGGTACGCCATGCCATCATTGATGGCGCCAGTCAGATAGTCCAGCCGGCATTCGTTTCCACATTCAGTATCTGTATCGTGTTCATTCCCATGTTCTTTCTCAGTGGGGTGCCACGCTATTTGTTCGTGCCCATGGCAGAAGCGGTGGTCTTTGCCATGATTGCCTCTTTCGTGCTGTCGCAGACATTTGTGCCTACCATGGCCAATTTTCTTCTGAAGCAGCACACCCAGGACCAGCATGCGTCCCTGCACGACCAATGGGTCATGGACCCCACACACCGCAAGACGCCCTTTCCGCACCGTCTCCGGTATGCCCTGATGGCTTTTCAGCGCAGATTCGAAAGTGGCTTTTCCCATTTCAGACGAGGCTATATCCGTATTCTGAAATCAGCCGTGGACAATCGGAAAGTGTTTCTTTCCGTATTCATGCTGATCGTCATGCTGTCCTTTCTTCTGGTCCCATTTCTGGGTAGAAATTTCTTTCCTGATGTGGACGCGGGACAAATCAAGCTTCACGTGCGTGCCCAGGTGGGGACGCGGGTGGAAGAAACGGCCAGCCTGTTTGATCGAATTGAGGAAGAAATCAGGCGTCACATCCCGCCTGATCAATTGGACAGCATCGTGGACAATATTGGTTTGTCCGTGAGTGGCATCAACTCAGCCTACAGCAATACGGGAACCATTGGTCCTGAGGATGGTGACATTCTCATTTCACTCAAGGAAAACCATACCCCGACCCAGGATTACGTCAAACTTTTCCGGTCGGTGCTGCCTTATCGGTTTCCCGGAACTTCATTTGCCTTCCTGCCAGCGGACATTGTCAGCCAGATTTTGAACTTCGGGGCGCCTGCGCCCATTGATATCCAGATCAAGGGACCCAATCACGATGCGGATTTGGCCTATATCCAGAGCCTGCTCAGACAAGTTGTTCACGTGAACGGGATTGCGGACCCCCGGATTCAGCAATCCACCAATTACCCGCAATTTGATGTCAATGTGAACAGGTCGCTTGCCAAGACATTGGGCTATACGGAACAGGATGTGACCAATGCACTGGTGGCCACCCTGTCGGGCAGCGGGCAGATTGCTCCCACATTCTGGCTGAATCCCCATAACGGGGTGTCCTACCCCATCGTGGTTCAGACCCCCCAATACCGTGTGGACACGTTGATGGACCTCGAGGGCACTCCCATCAGTGCCGATCACGTGAAAGGATTGCAGGTACTTGGGGGCGTGGCAACCATCACGCGGGATGCGGGTGAGGCCGTGGTGACTCACTACGCCATCCAGCCTTCCTTTGACATATTTGCATCCACACAAGGGCAGGATCTGGGCAGTGTGGCCACCCAAATTCATGAACTCATCAGCAAAAGCACCAAAGATATCCCCAAAGGGGCTACAGTACGGGTGCTTGGCCAGGTGCCCATCATGGAATCTTCGTTTTCAGGGTTGCTGTTTGGTTTGTTGGCGTCTATCGTGCTGATTTATTTGCTGATTGTGGTGAACTTTCAATCCTGGCTGGATCCGTTCGTGATCATTACGGCCCTGCCAGCGGCTTTGGCGGGGATCGTATGGATGCTGTTCATGACGCATACCACGTTATCGGTGCCGGCCTTGACGGGGGCGATCATGTGCATGGGGGTGGCCACGGCCAACAGTATTCTGGTGGTCAGTTTTGCCCGGGAACGTCTGGTGCAAACCCGGGATTCCTCCAAGGCGGCTGTGGAGGCTGGTTTTGCACGCTTCCGGCCTGTGTTGATGACGGCGCTGGCCATGATCATTGGCATGGCACCCATGGCTTTGGGGCTGGGCGACGGAGGGGAACAGAACGCTCCCCTGGGACGCGCAGTCATTGGTGGTTTGTCGGTGGCTACCATGGCCACGCTCATATTTGTCCCCGTGGTATTCAGTCTTGTACATTCACGGGATGTTTTTGAGGATGATGAGGGTACCCCCCTCGAGGCGACAGGAGAGTCACATGCATCATGAGTCGGAACAGCATCTTGAGGGGTTGACCCCACAGGGTAAGTCCCGCCTTAAGCGAACGGGCACGATTACCGTGATGGTCGCGGTAGTTGTGGTGGCGTGGGGACTTTGGTCCAGACACCACACCTCGCAGGAAGTGGATACGTGGACTCAGGAACAGGCCATTCCCGCCGTGAACGTCATTGCCCCCCGGCAGGGCAACACCCTTCGCACGCTCGAGCTTCCGGGGAATTTGCAACCCTACATCGATGCGCCGATTCTTGCCCGGGTCAACGGCTACCTCAAGATCTGGTACCACGATATTGGTGCCCGGGTTCATAAGGGAGAATTGCTGGCCCTCATCGATACGCCGGAGCTGGACCAGCAACTGGATCAGGCGAAAGCCGATCTGGTCAGCGCCATGTCCAAACAGCAGTTGGCAGAAGTGACCGCCAAGCGCTGGCTCAATCTGTTGACCACGGATTCGGTGTCTCAGCAGGACGCAGATGAAAAAGTGGCCGATTTGGCGGCCCGCCGTGCTGAGGTGGATGCAGCCCGTGCCAATGTGGCCCGTATTGAAGCCTTTGAAAGTTTCAAGCGTGTCGTGGCACCGTTTGACGGAGTGGTGACCGCTCGCAAGACGGACGTGGGCGCGCTGATTGATGCGGGGCGCGGTACTGAACTTTTCAATGTATCCAGTGTGGACCCCCTGCGTCTTTATG
>JAJZEL010000102.1 GCA_021828575.1 Pseudomonadota bacterium | reverse complement strand
TTACAAGGAAGACCTGGAAGGGGCCCAGTTCATCATCCGCAACCCGAACGCCACCTCCACCTGCGGTTGCGGTTCCTCCTTCTCGGCCTAACCCACACGGCGAGGCAGGTTGAAAATGGCCTCGCGGTTGGTGGCTGAAAAGCACCTGTTTGCCGCCATCTCCCAGGGAAGCCACTCGTAGCGCGAATGTTCCCTGGGTGACAGTCTGATGGGCAACACTTTCGGAAGATGCAGTCCGAACACGTGTTCCCTGTTGCGCGTCACTCCCGGCGGATAACGGTGTCGCCAGCGCTCATATATTTCGTACTCGTTGTCCTGCCTCCAGTCGGTCAACCTGTAATCCCGGCAATCCAGTCCGGTTTCCTCAAGAACTTCCCGCTTGGCTGTCTCCGCCAATGGCTCGTCCCATGAGTCACAGCTACCCGTAACAGACTGCCAGAAACCAGGGGCATCCACACGCTCAAGGAGCAATACCTCAAGATCCGTGGTGTGGATCACCACCAACACCGACCGGGGAATCTTTCCTCCCATTCAGTGGGTTCCGAAGCTCCCCGCCACCACTGTCACAAACTGGTCCGGATGCACGTACTTGCGCATGGCTGCATTGACCTGGTCAACGGTCACCTGGCGAAGAGACTGGTCCTGCTGCGACACGAAATCCATGGTTCGGTGGTCATACATGAGCCCCACCAACTGGGATGCCAAGTGACCATCCTGAGCCCTGCTCAAATCGCGGGATTTCATCAGCGCCGACCGGGCATCGTCCACTTCCCTGGCCGTAAATCCCGACTGAAGTGTTTCTGTGGTCACATCAGCAAAGGCCGATTCCAGTTTCTGCCGGTTTTGTGGTGCATAGATGGCATACCCTCCCAGAAAACTGTTGGGCACCTTGTCATTCAAACGAAGGAACGAACCGACCCCGTAACTCAGTCCTTCCTGTTGCCGGATACGGGTGGCCAACCTGGAATTCAGGAAACCTTGACCATAAATGTAATTGGCCACCATCAGTGCTGGCGCATCGGGATCGCTATCCATCAGTGCGAAGGGATCGCGCATGAGGAACACCGCATTGGCCTTGTCGGGAACATTCAGTTGAATACGGCTGCCTGGCTTGGCCTGATAATCATCCACTACCAATTCGTAAGGTTGGGCGCTTTGCCAACCGGACAATCCTTCCTGCAGAACGTGTGTAACGGATGCGGGGTCGAAATCCCCCACTATGGCCACTTCTGCATGACTGGCTCCATAGAAGTCATGGTAGAAAGCTTTCACCTGTTCCAGGGTCACGGCCTTCACGTCCTGTTCCGACTCATCAAAGGTACTCGCGTAACGGATGTCACCCCGTGGATGCCGATTGAAATAGCGCGACAATGCATTACTGGCCATGGCCCGCGGGTCTGTTCTTCCGCTATCGATATCTGATAGTTCAGAAGCCCGTTCCTGATTGAATTCATTTTCCGGAAAGTCGGGATGACGAAGGATTTTCGTGACCAGCGCCAGGGTTTCCGGCAAATTTTCGCGCACGGTCTCAATGATCACATGCGCTCCTGTGGCGCCTCCCCCAAAAGCCACCTGGGCCTTGAGCGCCGCGAAACGATCCTGGATTTCTGAACGGGACATGCCAGCCGCTCCCTTGTCCAGAAGGCTCCCTGCGAATGTGCCAATCCGATCCTTCCCTTCGAGAGCCGAAGCAGTTCCGAAGTGCAGGTTGATCTGGGCATGCACCGTGTGTCCCCTGGTTTTCTTGGACAGCAGGGCCAGGCGGGTGCCCTCAGGCAGTGAGGTCCACTGGGTACGCCTTTCTATGTTTTCCGGTGAGGCATCAAAAGCTTCACCACTGGCAAAATCAGGATTGCCATGGTACCCCTGCAACTGGGTTTCTGCATCGACCCGCTGGGGAGCCGGCGCACGCACGGGATGATCGGTGGGGATGAAAATGCCCAGTGTCCGATTGCTGGGCAACAGATAGTCTTCTGCCATTTTCTGCACTTCATCCAGCTTCACCCGGGTCAACCGATCCCTGTTCAGAAAAAACAGGCGCCAGTCCCCATTGGCAATGGCCGTGGACAGGGCAATGCCAAAACGTTCAGGGTCGTCAAAAGTGGTGTCAATGGCATTAAGTAACTGAGTACGTGCCCGTTTAAGTTCGTCCGCTGTCACGGGCTTCGATTTCAGGTCTTCGATGGTCTCGAGAAACACCTTGCGTGCCGCATTCACGTCCTGATTCTTGCTGAGGTCCGCTTCAAAATAAATCACGCCGGGCTCATCCAGATTGAAATAGTCGGACCCCGTAGAAGTGGCCATGCCGGTTTCCACCATGGCCTTGTGAAGCCGACCGGAAGGGGTATCTCCCAACACCTGGGCCAACACTTCAAATGCGGCACTGTCGGGGCTGGCAGCCGCCACTGCATGGTAGACCGCTTCCAGATACTGCACATCACCCGCCCGACGCAAAGTCACCTGACGCTCGCCATCCTGTACTGGATCCAGCGTATAGGTGGGTTCAAGCACCCGCTTGGGACGAGGGATCTTTCCAAAAGTGGCTTCCACCAGCTGCAGGGTTTTTTGCGGGTCAAAACTGCCTGCCACCACCAGAGTGGCATTGTCCGGCTGATAGTACTTTCTGTAGAAAGCCTGCAAATGTGCAATGTTCACATTCTCCACATCGGTTCTGGCCCCGATGGTGGACTTGCCATAGTTGTGCCATTGGTAGGCAGCAGCCATGATCTTGTCCATCAGGATGGAAGCCGGATCATTTTCCCCACTTTCCATTTCGTTCCGCACCACGGTCATTTCACTGTCCAGATCTTTCCGGGCAATAAAGGAGTGGACCATGCGGTCCGCTTCCATATGAAGCGCCCAGTCCAGATTGTTTTCGGATGCGGCAAATGTTTCAAAATAATTGGTGCGATCAAACCAGGTGGTGCCATTGGGCCGCATACCTCGCTTGGTCAGTTCATCCGTAATATGCGGATGATGGGGTGTTCCCTTGAACATGAGGTGTTCCAGCAAATGAGCCATGCCGGTCTCGCCATAGTTTTCCATGCGGGAGCCCACCCGATAGGTGACATTCACCGTGGTGGTGGGCTTGCTGGAATCAGGCGCCAGCAGGACCTGCATTCCATTGGCCAAACGATATTCCGTCACCCCTTCCACCTCGGTCACCTTCTTCACGCCAGGCGGCAGAGTCTCACCAGGTGCTGCCCAGGCCAGGCTGGACACCATCAAGGCCACCACGCATGCATATTTCGTCCAATTCATGGAATTGCTCCTCGCCGCACTGATTATGGGTGTTGTTACAGAAGGAGTGAGAGCCAAAATCCAGAGACAAGTTCCGTCCCCGACCCTGACGCATCCGCTGTCTGTCAGTATGCTATCATTTCCGGCCTATGGGAGGATTTCATGCCCTTGTACGAATATCGATGTCAAGCTTGCGGCCAGAAGGCCGAATTCCTGCAAAAAATTTCCGACCCTCCGCGTACGGAATGTCCGGCGTGCGGACAACCGGCCCTGGTCAAGCTGGTGACGGCCGCAGGTTTCCAACTGAAGGGCAGTGGCTGGTACGTCACCGACTTCAGGGGAGGGAATTCGTCGTCTCCCGCTCCAGTAGCGGACAAGAAAACTGACGGCACTTCCGAATCCAGTACGGCGGCAGGGGGTTCCCAAGGGGACACGCCA
>JAJZEL010000140.1 GCA_021828575.1 Pseudomonadota bacterium | reverse complement strand
CACACGCTAGCGAAGCTGATTTTCATTCACTGGCCCGGATGATAGAAAATGAGCTGGGTCGCCTCGACGGCATCCTGCACAGTGCAGTTCAGTTTGTTCCGCTGACTCCACTTTCCCAACTGAAGATGTCCGACTTACAAAATGGACTGGCCACCAATTTTACCGGACCCTTTGGTCTGACCCGCATGCTTCTGCCCCTTCTGGAATTGTCTTCTGATGCCTCCGTCCTGTTCACGATGGAAGAACACGCACTGAATCCCGGACCTTACTGGGGCGGGCTAGGCACCAGTCAGATGGGGCTTGCCCATCTGGCACGGCTTTTTACGCAGGAACGTCGAGCCCACTCTTCAGTTCGTTTCAATGTCCTGATTCCCGGACCCGTGGCTACCCCGCTTCGAAAACGCACACATCCAGGAATGGTTGCCAGTGAACTTCCGGCTCCTTCAGACCTGATGCACCATTACGTGCACTGGATGGGTCCCGAGAGTCAAGGAAAAAGCGGTGAAATCATCATTCTTGGAACAACCGATTAAAGGCTTCTTCCACACGTTCCACCACCACCACTTCGATCCCTTCCTGCGCTTGGCGCGGAGCATTGGCTTTGGGAACAATGGCGCGAGTAAAACCCAGTTTGGCCGCTTCTCTCAGACGCTCCTGACCACGCTGAACAGGCCTCACTTCTCCAGCAAGACCCACCTCCCCAAAAACCACCTGCTTTGGAGGCAACGGTTTTCCCTTGAGACTGGACACGATGGCTGCCATGACAGCGAGATCGGCAGCCGGCTCGGCAATCCTCACACCAGAAACCGCGTTTACAAACACGTCCTGGTCACTGCAGCGAATGCCCACATGACGATGAAGCACAGCCAGCAACAAGGCCAGGCGATTCTGTTCCAGCCCTACCGACAATCGTTTTGGCGTACCCTGCTGAACCTCATCCAGCAGAGCCTGTATTTCGACGGCCAGAGGACGGGTTCCTTCCAGGGTAACCGTGATGCATGAGCCCGCCACCGGTTTATCGTAATGGGAAAGAAAAAGGGCGGACGGATTGGCCACTTCCCTCAAACCTGTTTCCGTCATGGCAAACACACCCAATTCATTCACTGCCCCAAAGCGGTTTTTGATGGCTCTCACCAGACGAAAACTGGAATGCCCCTCTCCTTCGAAATACAGCACGGTATCCACCATGTGCTCGAGTACGCGAGGCCCCGCAAGAGCGCCTTCCTTGGTCACGTGACCCACAAGAACCAGGGTGGGACCGCCTCCTTTTGCCAGTCTGGTCAGCCTAGCAGCGCATTCCCTGACCTGGGATACGGACCCCGGAGCTGATTCAAGTGCCTCGCTATAGAGGGTCTGAATCGAATCAATGACCACAAGAGAGGGATGTTCCCTGGCTACCACATCCAGTATGGTTTCCAGACGGGTTTCAGGCAGCAGCAGCATAGGGCTGCTTTCCAATCGAAGTCGTTGAGCCCGGGCAGCCACCTGTTCGGCAGATTCTTCCCCTGTTACGTAAAGCACTGAATGGGCTGACCCAACCTTGAACAAGGCCTGCAACAACAGGGTGGATTTGCCTATACCGGGATCCCCCCCCAGCAGGACAACCCCTTGAGGAACAAAACCACCTCCCAGAACCCTGTCAAACTCACCCATCCCTGACGAAAACCGGAGAAGCTCCTGAGCTTGCACCTCCTCCAGACGTTGCACCGGTTTTGCTTCCACCAGAAAAGGTTGCCTTATGGCTTGTTCGTCCATCCGGCTGGCCACGAGGGTATTCCAATCCAGGCAATGAGGACATTGGCCCTGCCACTTGGGCGCCTGCCCACCGCACTCCGTGCAGACGTAGGCCACTTTTGTCTTGGCCATGGGAACCGGGTCAGTAGTCGTTTGCCTGAAAACTGCCACCGTGAGCAAAGTTTTCAAAGCGGGTGTAGTGACCGAGGAATGTGAGGCGCACGGTCCCCGTCGGACCATTGCGCTGCTTGCCGATAATGATTTCAGCGATACCCTTGTCAGGGGAATCCTCGTTGTAGACCTCATCCCTGTAAATGAACAGGATCACATCGGCATCCTGCTCTATGGCTCCCGACTCCCGCAAATCCGACATGACCGGACGTTTGTTCGGTCGTTGTTCCAGACTACGATTAAGCTGGGACAAGGCCACCACAGGGACATGGAGTTCTTTTGCCAGTGCCTTGAGTGACCGGGAGATTTCGGAAATCTCCGTGGCTCTGTTCTCCCCAGCGCTGGTCCCGGCCATGAGTTGCAGGTAATCCACCACAATCAGGCCAAGCCCGCCGTATTGTCTGTACAACCTGCGGGCACGCGATCTCAGATCCAACGGATTAAGTGCCGGAGTTTCATCGATGAACAGGGGAACCTGAGCCAGTTCGCCCATGGCTCTGGACAGGCGGGAGAAATCCTCGTTCTTCAAACGCCCCGTGCGCAAGCCTTGCTGATCCAGACGACCATGAGAACTCAATATGCGCATGGCCAGTTCTTCTGAAGACATTTCCATGCTGAACACCGCCACCGGCAACTGCATGTGGACACTCACGTGAGATGCCATATTAAGAGCCAGGGCCGTCTTCCCCATGGAAGGGCGACCAGCCACGATCACCAGATTTCCCTTTTGCAAGCCTGCAGTCTTGACGTCCAGATCCTTGAATCCGGTGGGTACACCCGTCACCGGATCATGATTGCCTGCCTTGTATAGTTCATCCACCCGCTCCACTACCAGAGCAAGTGGCTCGCCCAGTTGCCTGAAACCATCCGAAGTGCGATGGTTCTGTTCAGCAATATTGAACACCCGTGCCTCTGCCTCATCCAGCAGAGCACGCGCATCGCGTCCCGCCGGATTGAATGCACTTTCCGTAATGCCGGTACCTGCAGCCACGAGCCCACGCATAATGGACTTTTCGCGGACGATCTCTGCATAACGGCGAATGTTGGCCGCACTGGGTGTATTTTGGGCCAATGCACCCACATAGGACACGCCCCCCACACTGGCTATTTCACCACGAGTGTTGAGCTCTTCGGTAACCGTGAGAATGTCTGCTGGGCGGTTGCGGTCCAACAGAAACAGGACTGCCCGGAAAATTTTTCGATGGTCTTCCCGATAAAAATCGGCGTCACGCAACTGATCACCGATTTTTTCCCAGGCGGAATTGTCCAGCAAAAGTCCGCCCAGAACGGCTTGCTCTGCCTCCAGACTATGCGGAGGCAGCCGCAACGCTTCCGTGCGAACATCTTCTGACATGGAGGAGACTCAGTGCTCTCCCAGTACGGACACGGTAATGTCCACCGTCACATCCCCATGCAATGCAAGCGTGACCACGTGGTCGCCAACAGTCTTGAGCGGGCCCTGTGACAGACGCACTTCGGACTTGCTGGCGGGAAAACCCTGGGCACTCAGGGCATCAACAATGTCGTGATTAGTCACGGACCCGAACAGGCGACCATCCACGCCTGCCTTCTGGGTAATTTGCAGCAACAACCCTTGCATTTTTTCAGCACGCGTCCGAGCAACGGTCAAGGCTTCTGCCTGCGTCCGCTCAAGTTCACTGCGACGAGCTTCAAACTCTTCCCGGTTGCGTTCGGTGGCTCGTTTGGCCTTTCCCTGAGGGATCAGATAGTTACGTGCGTAACCCTCCTTGACCTTGACGATATCCCCCAGTTGACCCAGGT
>JAJZEL010000014.1 GCA_021828575.1 Pseudomonadota bacterium | reverse complement strand
AGTGGACCTTCTTCAAAAACATGCCCCCCCTGCTTCTGTGGTTTTATCTCCCCCAGCACCTGCTGTTAATCCTGGTAACTCTGATCGCCTATTCACTCTATGGCAAAGGCAGGGTAATCTTCAAAGCCAAACGCGATGCGTTGCTCGGGCTACCTGTCATTCTGAGACAACGCACACACCTCCAGCACGACCGAAAAGTTTCTTCTTCATCCCTTCGGGCGGTCATGGCCCATGGCCTTTTCCTCCCCTACCGGCGCCACTTTGGTTGATGGGCGCCATACTCTCCATTTCTGTGGTGGTTTATCGTCCGACAGAGAAAATCCTGACCGATACCCTGGTTTCACTGCGTCAGGCGATAAGATTTGCCCTGGCCACGAAAAACCTGTCCCAGGTCTCGCTTTGTCTGGTCGACAATGGGGAACAACCGGATTATTTCGACCCCAACCATTATGCGGGGATTTTTTCAGCGGAGCCTGCTGCCCTCACTGTTCACTGCCTGGCAGGTCATGGCAATGTCGGTTATGGTCCAGGTCATAATCTGGCTCTGGTTAATGCCAAAAGCTAATACCATCTGGTTCTGAACCCGGATGTGATTCTCGAACAGGATGCCTTGGATTGCGCGCTCGAGTTTTTCAGGACCGAGGATTCCGTGGCCCTGATTTCCCCCCAATCCCGTTCTCCCGACGGAAGCACGGAATATCTTTGCAAACGTTACCCCGCGTTGCTGAATCTTCTATTGCGCGGATTTGCGCCGGATTGGTTGAAAAAAATATTTTCAGACAGACTTTCTCGCTACGAATACAAAACGGAAACCGATGACAGAAAAGTTTTTCCGACAGAAATCATCAGTGGCTGTTTCATGTTCGGGAAAACCGAAGTATTTCGTTCCATTAACGGTTTTTCATCCAGGTATTTCATGTATTTCGAAGACTTCGATTTGAGCCTGCGTGCTGCCCGATACGGACGATTGCTGCATGCGCCAACGGTAAAAATTACGCATCTGGGCGGGAAAGCCGCCAGCAAGGGATGGAACCATATCATGATGTTCCTTCAGTCTGCCAGGATGTTTTACCATTGCCACGGATGGCGCATCTTCTGATAATCTGTCGAACAGAACCATGCATGGGGCAGAGATTACCCGGTTTTCTGTTCAGTTACCGTTCCAGTGCGCCGTTGTTTCCCTGTCTGGAATAATGATTCTTCACCAGTTCACCATAAAGATCAACATAAGACTTCACCATCGTATCAGCCGTAAAGTACTTGAGATAACGTTGCTCGGCCCGTTTCCCCATTGCGGCAGCCTGCTCGGGATGCTCCCACAAATAACGCATTGCCTGTCGCAATGCGACGGGGTCGCTGGGCGATATGGCTAGACCGGTTTCATCACCAACATTGATGAAGGTCGTCCCTGTACCAATTTCGCTGGAGATCATGGGCTTTCCATACATTGCGCCTTCCAGCAACGAAATGCCAAAGGCTTCTGAACGCAAGTGAGATGGAAAAACTATCCCATAGCAGAGGGTGAGAAGTGCGACCTTGTCTTCATCGGACACATGCCCCAGGAAGTGAATATTACGCAAACCAAGTTGCGCTGCCTGGGCCTTCAATTCCCGTTCAATCGGTCCTGCGCCCACAATCACGATAGGATAATCGATGCCCTGCGCGGCCTCCATCAGAATATGAAGGCCCTTGTAGTAACGCAGCAGACCGACAAACAAAAAAAACTTCGAGCCAAATTGTTTCTTCCAGAAATTCAGGCAATCCAGACTCAACTGTGTGTAACTGGTTTTGTCCAGACCAATGGGTATCACACTGACCTTGTCCGAGAACTTTTTCAATACGTCGCTGGATGACAGGTAATTTGGCGATGTGGCTACGATATGATCCACGCTGCTCAGGAACTTGTTCTGTAATGGGCGATAAAATTTCAGCAGGTACTTCTGGCGGATGATATCTGAGTGATAAGTGACCACAGTAGGTTTTCTGACTCTGGAAGCAAAGTGCACCACATCCATGAACGGCCAGGGAAAATGGTAGTGAATGACATCCGCTTTCTTTGCCAATTCAGAAAACCGCGAAAATACCGAAGCAGAAAATCCGGTGGAAGCAACCTGCAGGTGCAGTCTCGCACGATGCACCAGATAACCATTCAGTTCAATTGTACTCGTGACCCGGCTGGGTGTGAGTGAGAGGACATCGGTTTGTACGCCGAGTTTGTTGGCCCCCCTGGCAATCTGGTTGATCACCTGCTCAATTCCGCCCATCGTGTCCGGAAAAGATGTCTTGTAAAAATGCAAAACACGCAACGAATTTTGAGTCACGATACAACCTCGCCATACACCCGAGCAGTCTCCTCCGCGCACCGACGCCAACTAAATCGGCCTGCTTGCACAATGCCCTTGCTTTGTGCATCAGTTCGCCATGCATCATCCTCCAGTCCGATTGCAATCAACGAACTCAAAGCGTCGACATCCCGGGCTTCACACATGGCTGCGGCATTACCTGTCACCTCCGGCAAGGACGATGAATTAGAGCAGACAACCGGGGTTCCCGAGGACATTGCCTCGAGCACAGGCAGGCCAAACCCTTCATAAAGAGAGGGGAAGACGAAAAGACGGGCACCTGAAAAGAAGAAGGGTAACTCATGTTCTGCCACATACCCCAGATACTTTACCCAACCTTCTGCTGTCGCTGCTTCAATTCGCGCATGCAGATGCTCACTGCGCCAACCTTGATAGCCTATCAGCACCAATGGCCAGCGTTTTCGCAAGGTGGGTGACAGCAACTCGTAGGCATCGAGTAAAGTGTCTATATTTTTTCTGGGCTCGATAGTTCCAACGTACAGGGTATAACCATCCGTTTCCAACCCGTATTTTTTCAGGATCGGGAACAACTCTTCATGGCTTCTTGGTCTGAAATCGGCAGAACATGCCAGGGAAACCGCCCGGATTCTGGCCAAAGGCCAATTAAAGTAGGCAGAAATTTCCTGCCTTGTGTACTCGGAGTCGGTAATCAGAATGTCCGCCCGTTTCAGGGTAAGCGCAATTTCCTTGCGCATGTACCGTACCCGCTCGGGAAGGCTGCAATGTGCCCATGTGTACATTGAAAGATCATGAAAAGTACAAACGGAAGGCCCTTTAAATGGCGGCAAATAATAATTCGGACCATGATAGACACAGCCCTCGTAACCACGCAGTGCCTGGCATTTTACGTACGAAGATCTCCATCGATAAAAATCAACGGCGATGGGGCTTTTGCTCAGCGAGCGACGCAACCTGCCCACGAAAGTGAGGTCAGGCGTATCCGATTCTCCTTCACTGGGCAGTTGATTGACGAATTGATTCCCCGAAAAAAAAAGAAGTTGCTCCAACTGCGTCAACTGCTCAAGATGCCTTGCCAACTCGAAGGTATAGCGCCCTATTCCTGTCAGGGGAAACCGTATGGGGTCTATCGATAAAATCGCTTTCATACAACCTCGGAACTCAACATCCAGCGCAAGGTTTCTTCCAGCGTTGGGTGCTGCACCCGGCCGATGCAACTTTCCAGATTTGCCGGACTGCCACATAGGCGATGTATCTCATTTGCACGAACGAACCTTTGATTCACACTAACTTGCAATTCATGTCCGGTAATACGTTCCAGGGTTTCGATTACAGTAGTCAGACTAATCGCCTGGCCAGAACAAACAT
>JAJZEL010000191.1 GCA_021828575.1 Pseudomonadota bacterium | reverse complement strand
GCGGAGGCGCCCTGTTGCGTGACCTCGACCGCCTGCTGGTGGAAGAAACCGGACTGCCCGTGCTGGTTGCCGAAGACCCCCTGACCTGTGTGGTCCGAGGCTGTGGTCGAGCTCTGGAGGAAATCGACCGCCTGGGCATGGTATTCACGTCTGACTGAGTTCATGGGACCACGCCGGTCATTGAACAGGACTGGGCCACGAGACCCGGAACTGTTCGGGCGCGGCCCCTCCCCGCTGGCTAGCGTCATTTTTTATTGCCTGTTATCTCTGGCCTGTCTGTTCGTCGACCACCGCTATCATGGTCTGTCACTGGTACGTCAGGCCATTGCTGCCGTTTTCTACCCCTTTCAGGAACTGGCCACCGTGCCCTCCGTCGTCGGCCAGTGGATCATGACCCCATTCGAAGATCACAGAGCCCTGGAAGCAGATAACGACAGGCTACGCAAACAATTGCTCGAACAGACGGGTGCCGTGGAAGAAAACCACCTGCTCAAAATGGAAAAGGCCACATTGCACAGTCTGCTGGAATTGAAACAGCAGCAACCCGCCATTCGGCACGTGGCAACCATTCTGGCCGCTTCCCATGACCCGTTTGTCAAAAAGATCATTCTTGATGGGGGACGCAACCTGGACATCCCACCAGGTTCCCCTGTCATCACCGCTGACGGGCTCGTTGGACAAGTCACCGCCGTATTCCCTTTCAGCAGTGAGGTCACCCTGATCACGGACAAGAGCGAGTCCATCCCGGTCATGGTACTGCGCAACGGGTTGCGTGCCATGGCTGTTGGCGATGGAGAGAACGGGACCCTGTCCCTGCCCTACCTGCCCAGAACATCCGACATCCAACAGGGGGACATTCTGATCACCTCAGGTATTGACGGACTGTTTCCCCCGGGCCTGAAAGTGGGCAGCGTGCAATCAGTGACCCGTGATGCCCAAACCCCCTTTGCTCAGGTCACCTGCACCGCAACACCTGCTGCCACCAGCCATCGTCACGTGCTTGTGGTCGACGCTCCCCGCATACAGGACAGCGACCACTGACATGATAACGCCCACTCATGAATCCACAGTTCTCAAGCGGCCCGCGCCCCTCAGTCGAGTGGCCCTCAGTTTCCTGCCGGCATTTCTGATCATGCTCGCCCCCTGGGGAAACTTGTGGCAATCACTGCGCCCCGACTTCATGCTACTTCTCCTGCTGTACTGGACCGTCCGGGAGCCCACTCTGATACGGGGCCGCACCGCCTTTTTTCTTGGCCTCCTTGCTGACGTGGCAGATAGCACCACCTTTGGCCTGCACGCTCTCGGATATACCCTGGCCCATTTTCTGGCCGGGTATTACCGCACACGCATCCAGTCCTTTTACATTTTGCATCAGGCTTTCCACATCCTTCTGTTATTGCTGCTAAACCAGGTCATCACGGCGCTTGCAGGACGCCTACTGATGTATCCCTGGCCGACCTTGATGTGGTGGCTTCAGTCACCACTAACCGCCATTTTCTGGGTTCTTCTGCCAACCTGGTTAGAACGCAGCTCTGATCCTGGTACGACAACGTCACGAAGAGCCTGACCCATGCAGGCCCCTCTGCGCAACCCCAGAAAAGATCGCTGGGAATTCCAAAAACGCCTGAGAATATTCTGGTGGCTGGTGATCGGCATGAGCGCGTTGCTCATCGTCCGGCTGGCTTGGCTGCAAATCGTGACCTATCGTTACTACCACACGTTGGCTGAAGCCAACCGGATCAGCATCGTCCCACTCGTCCCCAACAGAGGGTTAATTCTGGATCGGCACGGCAAGGTGCTGGCAGAAAACAACCTCACCTACACCCTGGAAATCAACCCAGCCAATCATCGGCATCTCGACAGGCTGATCGACCAGTTATCGGAGGTCGTTAACATTGCCCCTTCAGATCGGAAACTGTTCCACAAACTGCTTGAGGAAACCCACGGACTCACTCCGATCCCCATCAGAAGCCACCTGGACGAAGTGGAAGTGGCTCGCTTTTCCGTCAACCGCTACCGCTTCCCCCAAGTGGAGATCCATTCAAGGCTCATCCGTAATTACCCCATGGGTGAAGCCGCATCTCATCTGGTGGGCTACATTGGCCGCATTACGGAAACCGATCAGGACAAGCTGGATGACGAGGACCTGACAGATCAGTACCGAGGAACGAATTACATTGGCAAGTTAGGCATTGAAGGCCACTATGAACAGGAACTTCATGGCAGAACAGGTTCCGAACAGGTGGAAGTGGACGCCAGTGGCCACGGGGTACGTTCCCTGTCCCGTACGCCACCGGTTCCCGGCAATGATCTCGTCCTGTCCATCGATGCCGGCCTGCAAGATGTGGCAGTAAAGGCTTTTGGCAGCCATCGGGGAGCCCTGGTTGCCCTGGATCCAGCCACAGGAGAAGTGTTGGCACTGGTGAGCATGCCTGGCTTCACTCCGGGCTTGTTCGTGGACGGGATTGACCAGGAGCAATGGGACCAATTGAACAACTCTCCTGACAAGCCACTGAATGACCGAGCCTTGCGCGGACAGTACCCTCCCGGATCCACAGTCAAGCCTTTCATGGCGCTGGCTGCGCTGGAAAAGGGGGTGCGCCGCCCCGAAGACACCATCGTGGATCCCGGATATTTTTCCTTTCCGGGCAGCACGCACCGTTATCGCGACTGGAAGGAAGGAGGACACGGCATCGTGGACATGCACCTGTCCATCGTCAAATCCTGTGACACCTACTACTACAACCTGGCCAACTTGCTGGGCATTGATGCCATGCATGATTTTTTCACACAGATCGGATTTGGCAAAAAAACCGGCATAGACCTGGACGGTGAAGCCACTGGCCTCTATCCGTCGCCTGAATGGAAAGAAAAACGTTTCAAGCAGGACTGGTACGCAGGTGAAACCGTCATCTGCGGCATCGGCCAGGGCTATGTGCTGGCTACTCCACTGCAACTTGCCCAGGCCGTGGGCATGCTGGCCAATCGTGGCATCATGATGCGCCCCCATCTGGTCATGGCCATACGCGACCACGCCACCGGACACACTCGACAGGTCACCTCCGAAACGGTAACGACGCTGGCCCTGAAACCCTCGGACATGGACGTGGTGCGCGATGCCATGGTGGATGTCACCCGCCCGGGAGGCACGGCTGCCGAAGCCGGAGCTGGTGCTCCTTATGCCATCGCGGGAAAAACAGGCACAGCCCAGGTGGTGGGTGTCAAGCAGGGTGAAAAGTACAATGCCAGCCAGACGGCAGAGCGCAATCGTGACCACGCAGTCTTTGTGGCATTCGCACCGGCAGACCACCCCAGAATTGCTGTGGCCGTTCTGGTGGAAAATGGCGGACATGGTGGAGAAGCGGCAGCTCCCATTGCACGCCAAGTGATGGACTATTATCTTCTGGGCAAGCTGCCAGCGCCCCCTGCCGCACCCGGTAGTCTGGAGAAAAAACCCTGATGACCACATTCAAGGCCATTCGCCAGCGTTTTCTGGCTCCTCTTGATCCCATGCTGTTCAACATCTGTCTGGTGCTGGTAGCCTTGGGTCTCATTGTGCTCTACAGTGCGTCCGGGTCTGACATGGCCAAGGTGGTGAGTCAACTGAGAAACTTGGCTCTGGCCTTTGCCGCCCTCTGGCTGATGGCAGTCACTCCCCCGCACATTCTGGAAAAACTGGCCTTTCCCGTTTACGGTGCCGCACTGGTGGCCCTGGTGGGAGTGGCCCTGTTTGGCGAGGTCAGCCATGGTGCCAGACGCTGGCTGCATCTGGGGCCCGTACGGGTTCAACCTTCCGAGGTGATGAAAATCGCCCTACCCCTGGCGTTGGCCAGCTACTTTGAGTGGCGGGGCAAAGCCATCCGCTGGAAGGACTATCTGGTAGCCGCCCTCCTGCTTTTGATGCCAGCCGCTCTGGTCGTCAGGCAACCTGACTTGGGGACAGCCCTGCTCATTGCGTCTTCCGGGTTTTACGTGCTGTATTTTGCCGGACTGCCCTGGAAGATCATGACCGGAGGCATTTTAGCAGGTCTGGCCGCCCTGCCCGCCATCTGGCACATGATGCACGACTATCAAAAAAAACGTGTACTAACTCTCATCGACCCGAGCCAGGACCCTCTTGGTGCTGGCTATCACACGCTCCAGTCCATGATCGCACTCGGCTCAGGTGGTGTGCTGGGCAAAGGCTGGCTGCATGGCACCCAATCCCATCTGGATTTCTTGCCGGAACACAGCACTGACTTCATTTTTGCTGTTTTTGGTGAAGAGTTCGGACTGATCGGGGAAACGATCTTTCTGTCCGCCATGCTGATTCTCGTGGCCAGAGGCTTTTTCATTGCACACGAAGGATCAACCCCCTTCGCACGACTGATGGCAGGCTCCCTGTCCATGACACTTTTCACCTATACTTTCGTGAACATGGGAATGGTGAGCGGCATTCTTCCCGTGGTTGGGGTTCCTCTGCCTTTTCTGAGTTATGGAGGCACTTCCCTGGTTACCGTATTCATCAGCATCGGCATCACCATGAGCGTTCACCACCACAGGAAACTGGTCAAACAGTGAAACTGCGCCAACCCTTTGCCCTGTTCGTGTCCATACTCATGCTTTGGGGTTGCAGCAGCATGCCTCCCGAGCAAGGCGCACCCACTGCTCCGACGCAAAAACAGGAGGGGGGGGGTTATTACCTCAATGATGGCCCATTACCTCACCCTCCCCCTCATTTGGAACTGGTGCCGGATGCAGTCCCCAAAAAGGAACCCTATGCCAAATACGCCAATCGGCCCTACAGTGTATTCGGAAAGGTGTATGTTCCGGACATGTCGAACAAGCCTTACAAGGCTGAAGGATACGCCTCATGGTATGGTCGCCGGTTCCATAACCAGAAAACCTCCGACGGGGAAATCTACAATATGTACGGCATGACGGCCGCCCATCCCACTTTACCCATTCCCTGTTACGTGCGCGTCACCAATCTGAGCAATCACAAATCCGTGATAGTACGTGTCAATGACCGTGGACCTTTCCGTTCCGATCGCCTGATTGATCTGACCTACACAGCCGCCTGGAAACTGGGGTTTGTCAATACGGGCACTGCCAAGGTGGAAGTGGAACGCGTGTTTCCCTGAAGGCACAGGTATAATTCGGTTTCCTTTCACGAAGCCATCCTGTTTCATGCGTCTCCTCCCACTTCCCCTGTTATGTGTTCTATGCCTTTGCCAATCGGCTTGGGCTACCGATGGCCTGGTGGCCCCCTATGTGGCCGCCCACTCCTATTATCTACTGGAAGTGGAGAGTAACCAGCCTCTGGCCGCCCTCAACTCCGACGAACGGGTGGAGCCTGCTTCCATCACCAAACTGATGACCCTCTACCTGACGTTCCATGCGCTCAGAAATAAAACGCTGAGTCCCAGACAAACGATCCTCGTTTCCGTCCACGCCTGGAAAGCAGAAGGTTCGCGCATGTTCATCGAGCCCACCAAACCTGTCACAGTGGACGAACTCATCCATGGGGTCATCGTCGATTCCGGCAATGATGCCAGCATCGCCCTGGCGGAAGCGCAGGGAGGGACTGAAGCGCATTTCGTACAACTCATGAACAAGACTGCGACCGAACTGGGCATGAGCAACACCCATTTCGTCAATGCCACCGGGTTGCCAGACCCTCAGCACTACAGTACCGCTCATGACCTGGCCTTGCTCGCTGATGCCATCATTCACGAGTTTCCCGAGTACTACCCCCTGTTTTCCATCAAGGAATACCAATACAACGGCATCACACAATCCAATCGGAACCGCCTGCTCTGGATCGATACCGCAGTGGATGGCATGAAAACCGGTCATACGGAATCTGCGGGCTATTGCCTGATTGGTTCCGCCAAAAGGGGCGATCGTCGACTTTTGGCCGTGGTGCTGGGCACGGGAAGCGACGAAGCACGTTCCACGGAAACACTCAAATTGCTGAACTGGGGTTTTCAGGCTTTTGAAAGCCGCGAACTTTTCAGAAAAGGTGCCGCCATCAAGAGCCTTGACGTGTACAAGGGGGCGACTCGTGAAGTGCGAACCGGGTTCAACGAGGACATCTGGGTTACCTACCCGGCAGGCGAAAGCACCCGTTCCAAACAGTTGTTAACGACCCTCCAGCCCGTGATCGCCCCGGTCAATGCTGGTCAAAAACTGGGCAAGCTCGACATCCTGTATGACGGCAAGACAGTGGGCACCTATCACCTTGAAGCACTGGACACTGTAACCGTCGGCAATGCCTTCACCCGTTTCTGGGATGGGGCAAGGCTGATGCTGAAATGAGTCTGGTATACCTCAACGGACAATTTCTACCTCTGGAAGATGCCCGGATTCCCGTCACGGACCGGGGGTTCATCTTTGGTGACGGCGTGTACGAAGTCATCCCCGTCTATGGCCGACATCCGCTGGCCCTGGAGCGACACCTCGACAGACTGGATCATTCCCTGTCCGGCATACGCATGGAAAATCCCTTGCCCCGCAGTGCCTGGCGATCGCTCATTGCAGAGCTTGTGCAACATGAGCCGGATAACAACCAGACACTGTACATCCAACTGACTCGCGGCTCTGCTCCTCGAGAGCATGCTTTCCCTCGGGAAGTGACGCCCACCCTTTTTGCCATGGCCAAGCCACTGGTGCCACCGCCCGCTCACTGGTTGCATGAAGGGGTTCAGGCCATCACCCACGCCGATTTCCGCTGGCTGCAATGCGATCTCAAAACCACGGCTTTGCTGGCCAATGTGTTGTTGCGTCAAAAGGCCGCAGATCAGGGCGCTGCCGAATGCATCTTGCTGCGCGACGGGTACCTGACGGAAGGCGCCGCCAGCAACGTCCTCGTGGTTGTGGATGGGGTCCTGTTGTCGCCTCCCGAAAATCACCTGATACTTTCCGGCATCACGCTGTCTCTCGTCATGGAATTGGCAAGACAATACCAGGTCCCAGTAGAGGAACGCCCCGTGACGGAATCCGGACTGAGGCGTGCGGAAGAAATCATGCTGACGTCCAGTGTCCGGGAAATCATTCCCGTCACCCGACTAGACAATCAGCCTGTGGGCAATGGAAAGCCAGGACCTGTCTTTACACGGTTGCAGTCCCTTTATCAGGGAATCAAATACGCATGAACACCCCCCCATCTTCTGATGATCTGTTCCAGTTCCCGTGTGATTTTCCCATCAAGATCCTGGGACGCCGGGTGGATGATTTTGCCCAGACTGTGCTGAGTCTGGTACTTTTGCATGCGCCGGACTTCGATCCAGCCACCATAGAAATGCGGGTGAGTCAGGCGGGCCACTACATCAGTGTCACCTGCACCATCCGGGCCGTTTCACGGCAACAATTGGATGACCTGTACCGTGCCCTGTCCGGTCATCCTGCCGTGGCCATGGTACTGTGACCCATAGTCGTGAGCCTGACCATACGCCGATTCCGGGAACCTCAGGATTATGAAACCACCTGGACAGCCATGCAGCGCTTTACCCGGGACAGGGAAATGTCGACCCCTGACGAATTATGGGTGCTGCAGCACCCCTCAACCTATACGCTTGGGCTTTCAGGACACCCTGAGCACCTGCTGGATGAAGTATCGATTCCTCTGATCCATACGGACAGGGGAGGGCAGATCACTTACCATGGCCCGGGACAGGTGATCATTTACGTGCTGGTGAACCTGTCCCGTCGACACCTGAAGGTGCGCGAGCTGGTATACCTTATGGAAGAAGCCATCATTCAGACCCTGCAAACAGTCGGCATTCATCCGGAACGGCGCCCTGGAGCGCCTGGAGTGTATGTGGACGGTGCCAAAATTGCTTCCCTCGGGTTACGCATACGCCGTGGCTGCAGCTACCATGGCCTATCCCTGAATGGGCCCATGGATCTGGCCCCCTTCAAACACATCCATCCCTGCGGCTTTTCAGGGCTTCCGGTCACCTCCACTACTGCCCTTGGTTTGTCACTCTCCGTGACCGAACTGGAAGAACGACTGTTGTCCTCGCTGCAAAAACAATTTGAGCCCATATGACACCCCGCCGCTCACAGCCATGACCACTCCCAAGGAAAAAGGCGCTCTCAAGACCGCACGGATTCCCATCAAAGTCCAGCCATCCCCCTTGTTACGCAAGCCGGACTGGATTCGGGTGCGTCTGGCTTCTTCGCCCCGCTTCATGGAGGTCAAGCAGTTGCTGCGCCAGAACAAGCTGCATACGGTCTGCGAAGAGGCGTCCTGCCCCAACATGGGCGAGTGCTTCAGCTCCGGAACCGCCACTTTCATGATCATGGGAGATCGCTGCACGCGCCGGTGCCCCTTCTGTGACGTGGGCCACGGGCGCCCGGAACCACTGGACCCCACCGAACCCCAGCATCTGGCCGACGGTATTGCCCGCCTGGAATTGCGTCATGTGGTCATCACCAGTGTAGACAGGGATGACCTGCGCGACGGAGGAGCCAGCCACTTTGCCGCCTGCGTCGTGGCCATCCGTGAACGGTCACCTGTCACCCGGATTGAAATCCTGGTGCCTGATTTCAGGGGACGCCTGGAACGGGCTCTGGACATTCTGTCCGAAGCCCCTCCTGACATCATGAACCATAACCTGGAAACGGTTCCACGCCTTTATGCCCAGGTCCGACCAGGCTCAGACTATCTGCATTCACTTGAATTGCTGCGCCAGTTCAGGCAACACCACCCCCACATTCCCACCAAGTCGGGACTGATGCTAGGCATGGGAGAAACGGATGAGGAAATTCTGGAGGTCATGGCCCACATGCGGGCGCACCAGATCGGCTGGCTCACCATAGGCCAGTACTTGCAACCCAGCCTGTATCACTTGCCGGTACTGCGTTACGTCACACCGGAACGTTTTGCCTGGTTTGAACAGAAAGCCCTGGAGCTTGGTTTTGAAAAAGCCTCATGCGGCCCGCTGGTACGCTCCAGCTATCACGCAGAAGAGCAGGCAAACCGGGAATTCCGTCAGCGATAGGCTGTTGCAACCAGTACCACGTTGTTGCCACCAAAACCGAAGGAGTTGCTCATGATGGTCTGAATGCCCGGCAGGTGCCGAGCCCCTTCCCGCACGTAATCCAGGTCGCATTCGGGATCGGGCTCTGCCAAGTGTGCAGTGGGAGGTACGATACCACTACGCAAGGCTCCCAGGGCTGCCACCATTTCTACCGCACCTGTGGCCCCCATCACGTGACCGTGGAGGGCCTTGGTGGCACTGATGGGGATCTTAGTAGCCCACGGTCCAAACACAGTTTTTATCGCCCGGGTTTCATGCAGGTCACCCACGCGTGTGCCGGTACCATGCGCGTTAATATGATGAATGTCCTCCGGTACCATCCCGGCTTGGTCCAGTGCCTGTCGGATGGCGCGGGCTTGTCCGCCCACATCAGGCTGTGTGATGTGACTGGCATCCGTGGTATTGCCATACCCTACCAGTTCCGCAAGGATGGGGGCCCCTCGAGCCAAAGCTGTTTCTTCGGACTCCAGAAGCAATGCTGCTGCCCCTTCTCCCAGAACAAAGCCGCTGCGATCTTTGGCAAATGGCCTACAGGACGTTTCGGGATGTTCTGGATCAGGCCGGGCCAGCGTCTGTAATGATTCCCAAGCCCGCATAACTCCCAGCGTGAGCAGAGACTCGCCGCCGCCTGCCACCGCGTAACGCACCCGACCATGGCGAATGGCCATGAATGCCTCGCCTATGGCCACGGCCGAGGAAGAACAGGCCGCGCTATGGGTATGGCTGGGACCCCGGATCTTGAATTCGATGCCGATCTGCCCTGTGGATGCATTGGCCATGAACATCACTATGGTGGAAGGGCGGGGACGTGCTTCAGGATTGTGCAGGGATTCCAGATAAGCCTGCTCCAGGGTATGAGCACCACCCATGCCGGTTCCCCAGAAAATGCCACAGTCCAGCCCGTCATCGCCGGAAAAATCGATTCCTGCCTGGACAACGGCTTCACCCGCCGCCAGCAGCGACAGTTGGGATACACGGTCGAGCATCAGTCGACGCAGCTTGGTAAACCGGTCCGCGACAGGAATGGTGACGGGAGCCGCCAAGGAGGAGGTCAGTTGACCGGCCCAAGGGGTATCAAGGTGACGGATGCCTGACTCGCCTCTGTTGAGCGCTTGGCAAAGGGCATCAGCATCCGCCCCCAACGCAGTCAGGGCACCGACCCCCGTGACCACCACACGCCTCATCAAGACCCTTCAGGCGACTGCTCGGCCAGCATTCGATCCACTTCCCTGGCAATTTCACCCACGGTCTTGATAGGTACTGGTTCGCCCGTCATCTTGAGTTTGAACTTGTCTTCCAGCATGAACATGAACTCTACCGTGGCCAGGGAATCCACCCCCAGGGCACTGAGTTCAGACTCGGGCTGCACCTGCTCGGCCGTAAGGCCGAACTCCTCTATCAACATGGCTTGAATCACGGGCAACGAAGAACTCACAAACTCACCTCAACTTGCATTGTGCAGCGGGAACCCGGACTGCGGACACCCCTTCCGTCACCACCATATACTGGTCCAGAAACTGCAAGGTTTCACGGGCCACGGTTTCCTTCTCGAAATCCATTGTGATGATATGGTAACAGTTGTCGAGCAGAACTTTCTTGATAACACGGGATGAAATCCCACGTTCTATCCTGTCAGCATTCCTGGGACTGGCCAGATCATCTTCCACCGAGTGAAGAATCAGGGTGGGCACTGTGATCTGGGCCAAGCGGTTTTTTACATAATTCATCAGTCGTTCCGACTCCACAACACCTGTCAGTGGCGAGCGTGCCGAACCCAGGGCGGAAGTTCCCCGCTTGCTCATCTGTGCGGCCACCCATTGGCGGATGCGTTCGTCCTTGAGACCGTAGGGGGGCCTTTCTGCCAAAGACATCATGAAACGAACAGGAGAGTAGTAACCCAGGAATTTGAACCAACGCATCCAGGTGACGTTCCAGCCGTCGTAGCACAAGGGCGCAGAATACAGATGCAAAGTTTCCACATCCCGACCACGTTTCATAGCCAGAGCCAGGCAGAGAGTGGCTCCCACACAAAGCCCGCCCAGGCTCACGTGGGCATATTCGCTCTTCAGGCTGTCCAGTATCTCTTCCAGGGCTTGCAACCAGGATCGCCAGGGCTTGGTATCCGGACGATCTCCCTTCCTGTCCGAAACAGAATAACCTTCAATGCAGGGAATGTAGACTGTATAACCCCCTTGAACATTCAGCTTTCGGGCGATGTACTGCAACTGCTGCGGGGTGCCGTAAAGCCCGTGGACGAGCACAACAACTTTGTGGGCACTGCCCTTCAACACGATGGTATCTATGGTGACTATCCTCTAGCCAGAAACGGTTTCATGACATCCGGGGCAGACTTGCACAGGGCACGACACTTTATGGGAATATTTCCCTTTTTTCAAGTTGAAGATTACCTGACTGCACCCTATTCCCTTTTCCTGGTTGATCTTGGCATTATAAATCAGCCAGAGGAACGACGGGAGCCCCAGAATGTTACAATCCGCTGGTTTTTTCAGCGCAACGTGCGCATTCGGCGCATAACAGGGGCATTTTCATGAGTCTTAAGTGCGGTATCGTAGGCCTTCCCAACGTGGGCAAAAGCACGCTATTCAACGCCTTGACCAAAGCAGGCATCGCTGCGGAAAACTACCCCTTTTGTACCATAGAGCCCAATACCGGCGTGGTAGAAGTGCCTGACCCGCGACTGGCCGTATTGGCCGGAATCGTCGAGCCTGAGCGGGTGGTTCCGGCCGTGACGGAATTCGTGGACATTGCTGGCCTGGTAGCGGGCGCCTCCAAGGGGGAGGGTCTGGGCAACCAGTTCTTGGCCCACATCCGCGAAACCGATGCCATTGCTCACGTGGTACGCTGCTTTGACGATCCTAACGTGGTCCATGTGGCAGGCCGAGTCGACCCAGTCAGCGACATGGAAACCATCCATACAGAACTGGCTCTGGCAGATCTGTCCACGGTAGAAAAGGCCTTGACCCGCAACCAGAAGCCAGCCCGTGCCGGCGACAAGGAAGCTGTCCGTCTACAGGCTGTGCTGGAACAGGTTCAAGCCGGACTGAATACAGGGCGCCCCGTAAGGGCACAGGGCCTAGATCCAGAATCCTTGGCATTGCTCAAGCCTCTGTGCCTAATCACGGCAAAACCCACGCTTTATGTGGCTAATGTGCTGGAAGACGGTTTCGAAAACAATCCTCTCCTGGAAAAGGTCAGAACCTATGCAGATCAGGAGGGGGCCCCTGTGGTACCCATCTGCGCCTCCATGGAAGCCCAGATGGCCGAACTGGATGCCGAAGACAAGGCATTGTTTCTGGCTGACATGGGCCTGACAGAAGCAGGACTCGACCGCCTCATCCGCGCTGCTTATCGGCTACTTGGTCTGGAAACCTATTTCACGGCAGGCGTGAAGGAGGTTCGGGCTTGGACTATCCATGCCGGGGACACGGCCCCCAAGGCTGCCGCCGTCATCCACAATGATTTCGAACGGGGATTCATCCGAGCAGAAGTGATCGCCTATGAAGACTTCGTAACCTGCAAGGGGGAGCAGGGCGCCAAGGAGCAGGGCAAACTACGGCTGGAAGGGAAAGACTACCAAGTGTGCGACGGCGACGTCATGCACTTCCGCTTTAACATCTGACGACACCCTAGCGCGGAGCGTGCAAGTTCATGATCCCTTCTTCCATCCGCCCTTGAAGCAATCCAGGCAGAACCTCCATGGCTTTTTCGACCGCCTCATCAATCAAGGCCTGTTCATCCTTGCCAGGGCGGTGTAACACGTAGTCCACCACCTGGTTGCGGTCTCCGGGGTGCCCAATGCCCAGACGCAGCCGCCAGAAGTCGGGGGTGCCCAATGCTGCAGCCACGTCCCTCGTCCCGCGGTGTCCCGCATGACCACCACCCCGCTTGAGACGAACGGTGCCAGGTGCCAGATCCAGTTCATCATGAACCACTAGGATCTGCTCGGCAGGAATGCGATAAAAACGGGCTAGAGCGCCCACCGACCGCCCACTTTCGTTCATGTAGGTAAGGGGTTTAAGCAACCAGAGATCGTCTTGCCCTGGAGCCCGGAGACGAGCCACTTCCCCATGAAAACGGGATTCCCTGGAAAACCGCCCCCCCTCTTCCTGGGCCACCCGATCCACAAACCAGAATCCGGCGTTGTGGCGGGTATCCCGGTACTCCTCTCCGGGATTGCCCAATCCTGCGATCAGCCGGATGACTGCCATGGCAAAGGACAGGGGGCGGTACTGAACTGTCAGGACAGTCCGTTTATTTCTTGCCGCCTTTGGCCTCGGGAGCAGCCGCAGCCACCGCTGGAGCCTTCTGGTTGGTGGCAGGCACGTCAGCAGCCGACAAGGGAGTTGCCGTTTCGTCTTCCACTCGAGCAGCGCGCGGCAAAACGGCAGCGGCAACGGCCAGATTTTCGCCTTTGGTGAGGGCAGCAAACTCGATGCCGGGAGGAGCCTTGATGTCCGACAGATGGATGGAGTGGCCCACATTCATGTCCTTGAGGTCTACTTCCACGAATTCTGGCAGATCACGTGGCAGGCACAGCACGTCCACTTCGTTCAGGATGTGGCTCACGATGGCCCCTGACAGCTTGACTCCAGGACAAATGTCCGCATTGATGAAGTGCAAGGGCACCTTCATGTGAATCTTGCTGTTCAGATCCACGCGCTGGAAATCCACGTGCAACACCTGCAGGCGAAAGGGGTGCATCTGCACATCGCGCAGCAGGGCGTGGGTTTCCTTGCCATCCAGAATCAATCTGAGAATGGATGAGTGAAAAGATTCCTGGCGCAGCTTGTGGTACAACTCGTTGTGATCCAGTTCAATAGCCTGGGCTTCCTGGCCGGCACCGTACAAAATGCCAGGAACGCGTCCACTGTTACGCAGGCGGCGGCTCGCTCCGGTGCCCTGCGCTTGTCTTTGGGTGATGGTAATTTCCATGTGTCTTCTTCCTTTAGATAAAATTTCCCCCGTTCCGCGACCAGAACGGGAAGAGGGTGATAAAACCTATTCCATGAACAATGAGCTGACGGAATCCTCATCGCTGATGCGACGCATGGTCTCCGCCAGCAAATGAGCCACACTAAGCTGTCGTATGCGTTTGCAAGCGGCAGCCGCTTCCGAGAGCGGAATGGTGTCGGTGACCACCAGTTCATCCAGGGATGACTGGGCGATTCTGGCCACGGCCGGCCCGGACAACACTGGATGGGTGATATAAGCCAGCACTTTCACAGCACCATGGTTTTTCAGCGCTGCAGCAGCTTCGCACAAGGTGTTGGCCGTATCCACCAGATCGTCCATGATGAGGCAGGTGCGCCCACTCACGTCACCAATTACATTCATTACCTGAGCCACGTTGGGCTTGGGGCGCCGCTTGTCGATAATGACCAGATCCGCCTCCAGGCGCTTGGCCAGCGCCCTCGCCCGTACTACACCACCCACATCGGGAGACACCACTGTCAGATCCCTGTGCCCTGCCCGCCAGATGTCGCCCAGCAACACCGGCGTGGAATATATGTTGTCCACGGGAATGTCAAAAAAACCCTGGATCTGGTCAGAGTGCAGGTCCATGGTCAACATCCGGTCCACCCCCGCCCCCTGCAACATGTTGGCCACCACCTTGGCCGTAATGGCCACACGGGCTGAACGTGGACGCCGATCCTGACGTGCATACCCGAAATAAGGAATGGCTGCGGTGATGCGCGCAGCAGAAGCCCGACGCAGGGCATCGCACATGACCATGACTTCCATCAGATGGTCGTTGGTGGGTGCACAGGTGGACTGCAGGATGAAACAATCCTGACCCCGGACATTTTCCAGGATCTCGATCATTACCTCGCCGTCGCTAAACCGCCCCACACGAGCCCGCCCCACTGAAATATTAAGATGGGTGGCAACTTCGTGAGCCAGCTTGGGGTTGGCCGAGCCGGCAAAGACCATCAGATTGGCTGAAGACATGAAGCTCCCGACATGGCACAGATCGCGTGCGTTGTGGCAGGGGAGGTAGGGATCGAACCTACGAATGCCGGAATCAAAATCCGGTGCCTTACCACTTGGCGACTCCCCTGTCGTTACACCCAATCCCGCAAGGGA
>JAJZEL010000243.1 GCA_021828575.1 Pseudomonadota bacterium | reverse complement strand
GCCATAGTGGTAAGCCACGACCCTGAAACGCCCCATCCCTCGCTTGCTGAATCCTTGTCCCAGCGACCATGAACCCTGGTCCCACCGGTAGGGAGCCGGGCAAGTGACCACACGGGCCAAGTCCATACCCACCAACCCCGGAAACTGGCGAGCCTGGGCCAGCGCTGCCTGTTCGTTCACTTCACCAGCCATGAGACAACCATTCTGCGCCCCTTTTTCCCGCAAAAGGCGCGTCAGACGACGCGTGTCAATACCGGCAATGGCCACCACACCACTGGCCTGCAGATAATCCGTCAATGATTGCCGTGCCCGCCAGTTGGACACCCGCTTGGGAAGATCCCTGACAATCAAGCCGGCTGCCATCACACTGCCGGATTCGGCATCCTCCTCATTGGTGCCCACATTGCCCATCTGAGGGCAAGTCAAAGTCACCAGTTGGCGACAGTAGGAAGGATCCGTCAGGATTTCCTGATAGCCCGTCATGGCCGTGTTAAATACCACTTCACCCACACTGAAACCTGGAGCACCCGCAGAAAGTCCGTGAAAGACCGACCCGTCCGCCAATGCAAGAATTGCGGGCGCAAAGGGAGGGACGGTACGGACATGAACCATAAAGAACGACTCCAGAAGGGGTGTGGTTGTGAAAACGGGAATGAAGGCCTGCGCCCCCACTCCCGTTCATTCCTGAAGCGCCATTCTACAGGAAAGCCCCCCTCCAATCAACGAAGGCGAATCCGCTCCTGCCCCTCCGGGGCAGCCACCCCTTTCGGCAAAAAAGCCAGGCATTCCATCAGCGCGCGCGAGACCTCAAACCCAGTACGTCCTGCATGTCATAAAGCCCTGGGGATTGTTGCGCGAGAAACCGCGCTGCCCTCAGGGCACCCAGGGCGAAATTGGCCCGACTGCTGGCCTTGTGGGAGATTTCCACCCGCTCGCCCTGCCCCATGAAGGAGACGGTGTGATCTCCCACCACGTCTCCCCCTCGAAGAGTGGCAAATCCGATGGCATCGGTGGGACGCTCTCCCGTGATGCCTTCCCTGCCATATACGGCGACATCTTCAAGGCGATGGCCGCGGGCCGCAGCCACTACCTCACCCATGCGTAGCGCCGTTCCGGATGGGGCATCCACCTTGTGACGATGGTGAGCCTCGACGATTTCCACGTCAAAACCATCACGCAACGCACGGGCCGTAATGTCCAGCAACACCAGCGTCAGGTTGACGCCCACGCTCATGTTGGGCGAAAAAACCACCGGAATGTGCCGTCCTGCCTCACGGATGGCCTTTCGGCCTTCTTCGTCAAAACCGGTGGTCCCGATCACAATGGCGCGTTTTTGCTCCACACAGACTTCCAGATGGGACAGCGTCCCCTGCGGGCGCGTAAAGTCCACCAACACCTGACTGCGACCCAAAGCAGCCCGCACGTCAGACATCAGCCTGACGGAGGTACTCCGCCCCAGCCACTGCCCGGGATCCTGCCCCAAAGCCTCGTGTCCAGCATGTTCCAGGGCCCCGGTCAGCGACAAGTCTTCCGCCTCCAGAATGGCCTCGATCAATGCTCGTCCCATGCGACCAAAACTGCCTGCCACACAGATTTCCGTGGACATTTCAATGCCCTCCGGACGATGCGGGAGTCTGTGCTGTTCCCGTGGGAGCAGGAGCAGGAACAGGGGCGGTGACCGGCTCAGCCCCTCCGGGAGTAGCAGGGGCTTCCGGGACTGACGTTGCCAGCGCGGGAGATGCGTCCACGGCACCGCCCCCTTGCGACTGCGTATCAAAGGAGGTGGGCAATTCAGGGTAATTGCTGACAAATTTCAACAACTTGCCTTCTTTGAAGTAAAGGGTCAGGTCATGAGGCTCGCTGAGATGGCCATCTTTTCGGGTATAAAACACGTAATCCCAGCGGTTGGCGTGAAAAGGATCGGACAACAAGGGCGTACCCATCAGGGCGCCCACCTGGATCTGGTTCATTCCCGGCCTGAGGTGCTGGATCATGGCAGAGTCCACCACCACTCCCTGCTGGATGTCCAGAGTATAGGGTTTTAAGAAGGAAAAACGGTTCAGCCACGATACATCCGGGGCTGACGGAGCCTGCTTTTGCTGCTGTGTGGCACAACCGGCCATCAGGCCAGCAACCAGGAAAATGAAACCTAAACGACGCATGATGCTATCCAGTGCACTGAATCCCCTTATAATAACTCATCCCTCCCCCGTTTCAGGGACTTCATGAGCTCATCTCAGGATCTTAAAAATATCGGCTTGAAAGTCACAGGACCGCGCATGCGCATCCTGGAACTTTTCGAGCAGTCCGACACGCGTCACATGAGCGCAGAGGATGTGTACAAACGCCTGCAGACCGATGGCCTGGATGTGGGCCTGGCCACGGTGTATCGGGTTTTGACGCAATTCGAACAAGCAGGACTACTGGAACGCCACCATTTCGAAACCGGAAAAGCCGTTTTCGAACTCAATCAAGGGGACCATCACGACCATCTGGTTTGCATTCAGTGTGGTCACGTGGAAGAGTTCTACGATCCGGAGATTGAAAGACGCCAGGCTTCAGTAGCAAGAGAACGTGGCTTCTCGATTCATGACCATTCGCTCCAGATTTATGCAGATTGCATCCGCGAATCCTGCCCCAGAAAGCCGATCATCAAGGAAAATGCCGAAAACCCCCTAACCCAGCAGTGAATTGAGCGTCTTGCCCATCTCGGCTGGATTCCGGGTAATGACAATCCCGCACTCTTCCATCACCTCAAGCTTTTCCCTGGCTGTGCCATGCCCACCCGATATGATGGCACCCGCATGCCCCATGCGCTTTCCCGGTGGAGCTGTCGCGCCGGCAATGAAGCCTACGACTGGTTTTGTCATATGTTCCCTGATCCAGCGGGCACAGGCTTCCTCGTCATTGCCCCCAATTTCTCCCACCATGATGACGGCCTCCGTTTCGGGATCTGCGTTGAACAACCGCATGACATCAATGTGTTTCATGCCATTGACAGGATCGCCCCCGATGCCCACGCAACTGGACTGACCCAGTCCCAGCTCACGGAGCTGGCCTACAGCCTCATAGGTCAAAGTTCCCGATCTGGAGACCACTCCCACCGGGCCCTTGTGATGAATATGCCCAGGCATGATGCCAATCTTGATTTCATCCGGCGTGATCAGTCCCGGACAGTTGGGTCCGATCAACCGGGTCTTGCGTCCCTGCATCCGGTAACGTGTGCGAATCATGTCGCGCACCGGAATGCCCTCAGTGATGCAGATCACCAAATCAAGATCCGCATCCACCGCCTCATCAATGGCGGCTGCAGCATAAGGTGGTGGCACATAAATCACGGATACCGTAGCCCCCGTCTGGTCGCGAGCGTCCCGCACCGTGTCAAACACGGGAACCCCCTCCAGCAACTGCCCACCTTTGCCCGGCGTCACCCCGGCCACGAAACATTCGGCCCCGTTGGCGTACTCTTGGCACAACCGGGTATGAAAGAGGCCTGTTTTTCCGGTCATGCCCTGCGTCATGACCCGGGTATTCCTGTCGATCAGGATTGACATGTCACCCTCGCGTTGCGTCCACCACCTTGCGGGCGGCCTCTGCCATGTTGGCAGCTGAAATGATGGGGAGTCCGGAGTCTGACAGAATCCGCTTGCCCAACTCCACGTTGGTTCCTTCCAGACGCACCACCAGGGGAACGTCCAGCCTGACTTGCCGCGCCGCTTCCACGACACCGGCAGCAATCA
>JAJZEL010000153.1 GCA_021828575.1 Pseudomonadota bacterium | reverse complement strand
CCTTCATCTCTTGGCTGATTTATGGCGGACTGCTGGCGGCTCGTCAAATCTGGGGCATTCGGGGGCGACGTGCTGCACGCTGGACCCTGGCCGGTTTTGCCATGCTGCTGACAGCCTACGTGGGCAGCAAGTTCGTGCTGGAAATTCTCCTACACCGTGGCTGATATTTCCCTGGGCGAAATACTGATCGCCTTTGTCGTGCTGTTGTTGCTGTCCGGGTTTTTCTCCATGGCAGAAACCAGCATGATGGCCGCCAACCGCTATCGGTTGAGACATCTGGCCGCTAAGGGGCAGCGACATGCCCGGCGGGTGATCCAACTGTTGGGCAACACGGATCGACTGCTGGGTGTCCTGCTTCTGGGCAACAATTTCATCAATGCAGCTTCTGCTTCACTGGTCACCGTCCTGATGGTGAGGTGGTTCGGGGGGCATGAACTGGCCATCACCTTGGGTACCGTTCTGGTGACACTGGTGATTGTCATTTTCTCGGAAATCACGCCCAAGATCATTGGGGCCACCTACCCCGACAGAATCGCCATGAGCGTCAGCATCGTGCTGGGTCCCTTGCTGGTCCTGTTTGCTCCCATCGTCTGGTTCGTGAATCTGTTTGTGCAGTCCCTGCTCTGGTTAGGGCGCATCAAGAGTCGGCCGGGTATCGGGCAAACTTCGTTGAATCTGGAAGAGCTCCGTACCCTCGTGCTGGAGGGAGGGCACCTCATTCCCAAAAGGCAGCAAGGCATTCTGCTCAATCTGCTGGGACTTAAGGAAGTGACCGTGGACCACGTCATGATTCCCAGGAGGCAAATCGAAGGCATCGACCTGTTGGCCTCTGAGGAAGACATTCAGAATCGACTCATCACATCCCATCACACACTGCAACTACTGTATCAGGGTCATCCCGATGATGTGGTGGGTGTGATCCACATCCGGAAACTGATCAACCAGATGCGCACGGGCGAGATCACGGCCGATGCGTTGAGGGCTGCCATGCAACCACCTTATTTCGTTCCGCAAGGCACATCGTTGCTGGACCAGTTGCAGAACTTCCAGGAGACCCATCATAAAGTGGGGCTGGTGGTGGACGAATATGGCGAACTGCAGGGCTTGGTAAGCGTTGAAGATATTCTGGAAGAAATTGTGGGTGAATTTGGCGCCACCATGCCTTATCAACAAGAATACTTTACTCGTGAGCCGGAAGGGACCGTACTTGTGGAGGGTATCTGCCCGTTGCGGGAGTTGAACCGTAAACTGGGCACCCGATTCCGGCTGGATGGCCCCACAACCTTGAACGGCTTGATTCTGGAGATCATGGAAGATATTCCCGAACCGGGCACCGCCATCAAGATTGACGGATACCCCGTGGAAATTGTTCAAACCCAGGATCGTCGAGTGCGGGTGGCCCGGCTAACCCTGCCTTCTGCCACCGCAGATTCATGATGTTCCCTCCGATGACATCGCTGGTTCCTGGTGTCCTGGCTGCTTTGGCGGGCCTGGGGGCGGGTCCTGTATTGGCCCGCTTCATTGTCCGGACCTGTGATGCCATGAAGATGGAATACCTGGATTGGGATCAGGGGGTGCTTGCCTTTCCCGGGGTGCGCGTTTGGGGGCAGAGTGTCGTTACTGCAGGTTGTTCCATGACTGCATTCCTGGCTGGCTGGCGTTTTGGCTGGGACTGGATGGCCGTGTGGGCCATCCTGTTTTCCTGGGGCTTGCTGGTTCTCGTTTTTATCGACCTGGAAACCCTGTTTTTGCCGGATCGACTGACTTTGCCGCTTCTCTGGGCCGGTTTGCTGGTGAATTCCATTCATGGTTTTATCGATCTTCGCTCTGCGGTTTGGGGTGCGGCCGCTGGATATCTGGTTCTCTGGGGAATTTACTGGCTGTTCAGGCTGGTGGCACGTAGGGAAGGTATGGGGTTTGGTGATTTCAAGTTGCTGGCGGCCCTGGGCGGCTGGATGGGCTGGCAGTCACTGCCACTGATGCTGCTGGGGGCGTCTGTGGCAGGCCTTTTGGTGGGTGGGTTCTGGGTTCGACGAGGTCGGGGCACTGCCCGGACACCTTTTCCTTTCGGGCCGTTTCTCGCGCTGGCCGGGTATGGTGTTATGCTGTGCAGGCAGGGAGGATGGGGTTTGTGAAGAAATTTATTGTGGGGGTAACGGGGGGCATCGGCTCCGGAAAGTCTACGGTGGCTGGCATGTTTGCGCGTCTGGGTGCCGGAGTGGTGGATACGGATGCGATTTCTCATCAACTGACGGCCCCTGGAGGCGAAGCAATTCCAGCCATCCGGGAAAAATTCGGTGAAGCTTTTCTTAACGCAGATGGCAGTCTGAACAGAACGGCCATGCGCGACTTCGTGTTCAACCATCCCCCTGCACGAAAGCAACTGGAAGCCATCATGCACGGTCGTATCCGTGAAACCGTACACAAGGCACTGGACTCGGCGGTAGAACCTTACGTACTGCTGGTGGTACCGTTGCTGATTGAAGTGGGTAGTTACCGCCCTGTGTTGTCGCGTGTCCTTGTGGTGGACTGTGACGAAGAGTTGCAACTGGAGCGGGCTTGCCTGCGACCAGGCATGACCCTGAATGCAGTGAGGGGCATCATGGCTGCTCAGACGGACCGGAAGACCCGATTGCGCGTGGCAGACGACGTGATCGAAAACAATGGTGACCTGACAAGCCTCGAACAGTCCGTGCAGGCACTGGATCAGCAGTATCGCGCCATGGTGGTCCAGTCGGTTGCTTGATGCAGCCAGGACTCTTTTATGTCACACTTGGAATTTATCTAACCCGGTGGTGGTTTGTCGGTGATCCTCTACGATTACCCGCTCAGCGAGCAGGTGCGCACCTTTCTCAGACTGAAAGCGCTGTTTCGGCGAGCCCTGTTCTTCATGGAGCGATCACACCCCAATGACCACCATGCTGCACTGGGTGCCCTTTTCGACATTCTTGACGTGACTGCCCGGACCGATGTGAAGTCGGATCTCATGCAGTCCATGGAAAGACAGAGGGCCTCCCTCTCTCTCCTGCGGGACAACATCAATGTGGACCAGGCGTCTCTGGAAAAAACCCTGGGCGAGCTTGATGCTGGCATTCGCGAACTGCATGCCCAGGCCGGAAAACTGGGCGACATTCTTCGGAGTCATGAGTGGCTCATGGCCATCAAGCAGCGCATATGCATACCGGGAGGCACCAGCGATTTTGATCTTCCTGCGTACCATTACTGGCAATCACTGGATGAGTCCGTACGGCAACGTGAACTGAATGACTGGTTTTCCCCGTATCTTCCCCTCCATCAGGCGTTGCAGGTGCATCTTCGTTTGTTACTGGACAGCGGGCGCGTGCAGGATCTGACGGCTGCTCAGGGCAATTACCAGCAATCCAAGTTGGGGCCCGAGGTCAAGCTGTTGAGGGTGGGGTTAAAGGCCGGGGTGTCATGCGTGCCCGAAATCAGCGCCAATAAGTACCTGCTCAACATTCGGTTTCTTGAGGCAGTGGAGGCCTCTCATCCCAAGGTCTATGCTCAGGATGTGCCTTTTCGACTGATGCTGTGTACTTTGTGAAGTCATTCCCTGCGTGCGCAGAGCTGTTCCCAGTCGTTTCTTGAAGTGGTCACGCCCACGCCGATTTCGTCCACTTCTTCAAAAATGTCCGTTTTGCGGATGCTGGCTTCCACATAATCCACTCTGGGGTCGTCAAAACATCGAGCTACCAGTTCGTCCAGCAGGTTCTCGATCAGGC
>JAJZEL010000138.1 GCA_021828575.1 Pseudomonadota bacterium | reverse complement strand
GCATTGTAGCTGCGATAGGCCAGCCGCACCCATTCGCGCCAGGCGCTCATGTCCACCGCAAACTCGTCGATCCGCGCGCGGCCCATCCGCTTGGTTAATTCTGCATTGGGCGATTGCACGCCCGAATTGAGCTGACCCGGCAGCTTTCCCGGCGCGCTGAGGAAATATTGCTATGGCGGCGACCATGAAGACAATGAGCGCTGCTGAAGCGGTATAGCGACTTAATGCAAGGCCGCCCGCATCCAGCGGCTTGTCGAGAAAATCACCTACTACGGCGCCGAGTGGGCGTGTCAGGATAAATGCAGCCCAGAAAAGCAGGGTTCTGGAAATGTTCGTCCAGTAATACCCCGCGACCACGACCCCCAGCAGGGCACTGAAGATGATGGCGCCACCGCCGTATCCAAGCCCCGCCGTGTCTGCAGTCCAGTCCCCCAATGCGGTTCCCAGGGTCTGGGAAAACATGATGGTGACCCAGTAAAACATTTCTGCTTTTGATGAATTCACGGTATTCACTGACACGGATCCAAGCGATTTGTACCAAATACCCAAGGACCCCATCAGGAGGATAAACAGCAGTGAGGAGCCACCGGTATAACCAATACCGAGAGAACGATCCGCAAAATCAGCCAGCGTCGTTCCCACAGTGGTGGTTGCAATGATGGTGAGCCAATAAAGGAAGGGGTGAAATCGCTTTGCCTTGATTTGAGCGGAAACAGCGACAATAAAAATTGCTGCAAATATGGCAGTTCCTACCAGATAGCCGAGATTCATTGACATGGACACAGCATCTCCACCGGTCTCACCCAATGTGGTCGCTGCAATTTTTACAACCCAGAAAATCAAGGTTACTTCTGGAACCTTGCTCAAGGTGAAATCAATAGGTTTATTCATCGAGGTTTATCCGTAACTGCCCCAACTTAATGGTTTTGAAGATGGGTATTGAAAAAGGACTCCAGGCCGTCCACCAGGATTAAATCCATTTCCGCCGAGAATTTCAGGAGTCTCGTGTCCTTCAGTCGGGCAGCATCATTGATGCCCATAACGGTGTGATCCATCGCATCCCTAAGTGAACTATCAGTTACTTTTGGTTTGGTGGAGGCCCACCACAGCGTGGCCTCATGCGCAGTTTTGCGAACTTGCTCCCAATCTGGATCTTTTGAAATCAGGAGGGCCTTGATTTTAAAGCCCGCATAATCAAGCAGGGGTACTTCGGCCGGAACCGGCTGGTTGGTATGATCAATGGACTCTTGTAGAAGGCGGTAAATTTCAATAGATTGAATGGCCATTGAACCACGGTCTCGTTTTTGCCAGGATTTGCGAACATTCGCCAGCAGCGCATCTACCCGTTTCATTTGATCGGGGGCAAGCTGCGCAGAAATATTGGAACGTAACGTCTCATATTTCGTCATCGAATCGTCGAACGCTGGGGCATTCAGCTCTGGTGAACTCTCGGTCAGGTTTTCGAAGATTTCAGCGCCTGCCGCCAGGGAATCATCTGGATTGGCAGAGGGCACGGCCGTCCCTTGCCCGTTCTTTACCAATACAACATCCGGGGCAGTGGGGCCAGCGTGAGCCTGGCAAATGCCTACGCCAATAAGCTGGGTTGAAAGGATCAGAGCAGCCAATGGACGATGAAAGGATGTCATTTGAACTCCTGCTGGATTAAGAAACGTGCTTACACGCAATGTCTGCGAATCTAACCCATATTGATTTCTTCCATATTAAGCGGTACTGCCTCGTGGGTATAACAGAACACCATCGTAACGCACGGCGAGGCGCTGCAAACTTTCTGCGATGGACGCTGCCGAGGCGAATTGATTCATGACCGTCCGGCAATCAGCACTGCTTCATCAATGCGTCAAACTGGGCAATCGATACTGGCTTGCCGAACAAATATCCCTGATAACGCGTACATCCCATGTCCAGCAGCATTTGCAATTGCGTTTCCGTTTCCACACCTTCTGCAATAACGTCCAGATTCAGGCTTTGCGCCATGGCAATGATGGTGCGAACGATGGCCTTGTCGCCATTGTTCGTAACCAGATCCCGAACAAACGATTGGTCAATCTTGATCTGATCAAGGGGTAACCGCTTGAGATACTGAAGCGATGAATATCCGGTGCCAAAGTCGTCCAGTGAAAACTGGACACCGATTTCATTCAAGGCATTGATGATTGCGACGGTGCCCTCGATATTTTCCAGTAGCAGGCTTTCAGTGATTTCCAGCTTGAGCATTTTTGGACTGATGCCATGAAGATGAATGGCATCATTGACTCGTGTCACAAAATCAGATTGACGGAACTCCCTGGCGCTGACGTTAATCGCCAGCACGAGGGCACTGGTTTCTTTAACCTGTTGCCACAATTTGAGTTGCGCGCAAGCTGATTCCAGTACCCACTGTCCGAGAGGGAGGATGAGACCGGTTTCTTCCGCCAGAGGAATAAAATCGGCTGGGGGCACCAATCCTCGTTCAGGATGAATCCAGCGGATCAGCGCTTCAGCACCAATGGGATGCAAAAAACTATCCATCTGAATTTGATAATGCAGCTGGAACTGCTGCTTTTCGATCGCTTTTCGCAATTCTCCTTCAAGCCGGGCTCTGGCGGTCACCGTTTCCTGCATTTTGGAATCAAAGAATCGTAGTGCGTTTCTACCGGTCCTTTTGGCATGGTACATGGCAATATCTGCACGCATTAACAGATTGTCCAGACTTGTATCAGCGCCACGAAAAAGGCATCCGCCCATACTGGCTGAACTGTGACATTCAAACCCTTGAAGATTGAAGGGGTTGGCGATGGCAGATAGAATCTTTTCGCCAATATTCTGTACCGCCAAAAATGCTTTTGAGTGATCTTCGCTCAAATCGTTTAACAGGATGACGAACTCATCACCCCCGATCCGGGAAACCGTATCGTAACTGCGCACGCAATCCAACAGGCGTTTCGAGACTTCAAGCAACATGAGATCGCCGATATTATGACCGCGGGTATCATTGAGAATCTTGAAATCATCCAGATCGAGGAAAAGTAGCGCGCCATGAGATTGGCTGCGGGCGCTGGTGACCAATGCCTGCTGCAGCCTGTCCTGCAACAGGCGACGGTTGGGCAACCCCGTGAGGTGATCATAAAAGGCCAGGAAGTGGATTCTGTCGTCAGCTTCCTTGCGCGGGGTAATGTCCGAAAAGACTTCAACATAATGTGAGGGCTGGTTATTTGAATCGACAATGACACTGATCGTCAGCCAGCCGGGATAAATGACGCCGTTTTTGCGACGGCTCAGGATTTCTCCCTGCCAATATCGTGCGTTGAACAGTTCCCTTTTAATTTCATTTGCAAAAGTTGCATCATGCAGGCCTGACCTGAACATGGAAGGGCTTTTCCCAAGTACCTCGTCAGCGCCATAGCCGGTTAATTGCGTGAATGCGTGGTTGACCCGGATAATGCGCCTGTTGCTGTCAAGGATCATGATGCCTTCCTGCGTCTCGAAGGCTGTGGCGGCAATGCGCAATTCAGTCTCTGCCATTTTGCGTTTGGTGATATCTTCCAGCAGCGTTACCAGATATTCCAAACTTCCGTCTGGCTTGCGCAGGGCGCGTGCTGCAAGGTGAACATGAACGATGGCACCGTCTTTGTGCATGAAACGGGTATCCATGGAAAATTCATTGGATTCGCCGCGCAATACTGTGTTGAAAACAGCGGTATGGTCTGCCAGGTCGTCAGGATGCGTGAGGGCATCCCAGGTCAGGCCTG
>JAJZEL010000021.1 GCA_021828575.1 Pseudomonadota bacterium | reverse complement strand
CGGCGATTTCGGTATACCTTGCCGTCTTGCCCGGCGGGATCTCGCACAGGGCTTGCCACACGCGTTGCTGGAAAGCCGTGCCCTGTACGTCCAGCGGCAGGTTCAGTCCGATGCCCGGTGCTTCGATAAAGCCGACGACCTGAGCCACCAACTGCTCAAAGTCGCCATCGCCGCCGATCAGTTCCGCTTTTGGAAACTGGTCTTGCAAATCGCGCACCAACCGGTCTGGATCGTCGCCCAGCAAGATGGTGCAAATGCCATGCTGGCTCTGTGCCACCAGAATCGCTCCGAGTGAAGATTCGCCCACGGCGAACCGGATCACGGTGCCCACACCACCAGCGCGATACTCCTTGGCACGCATACCCAGTACCTGCTCGGAGGTCTCGTAGAAACGGCTGTTGGAATTGAATCCCGCCTCGTAGATCGCATCGGTCACCGTGCCGCTGGCGGCATTCAACTCTTCGCGTAGTTTGCGGGAGCGGTAGGCTGTGGCATAAGCCTTGGGCGTCAGGCCGATTTCGGCCCTGAAGACACGATGAAAGTGGAAGGGGCTCATGCCCGCTTGAGTGGCCAGTTCGTCCAGATTTGGGGCCGTCGCCGCCGATTCGATGAAGCGACAGGCCCGTGCCACCAGTGCGGCACGCTCGGCCGCAATGGTGGTAGGGTCACCTTGAGGGCGCCGGCTGGGGCGATAGCCTGCCGACTCTGCGGCTTTCGCCGATGGAAAGAATTCAATGTTTTCGCGCTTGGGCAGGCGTACCGAGGAGCTGGGATGGCAGTACACCCCGGTGGTCCGCACGGCATAGACAAAATGTCCGTCTGCCCGGGTGTCTCGAGTCTGGACCGCTTTCCAACGGACGTCGTCCGTACTGTAGGCCAAGGGAGAAGAGGTGTCAGTGGTCACGGTGTCTTCCTTTTGCAAGTTGGGGACAAGGTTAGTCCCGAACTCAAAAGCAAGCACTCTGTTTCTTGCTTTTGAAGTTAAAGCTCCGTTGTGTTTGTGCGTTCAAATTTCCTCACAGGATCTCTAGCCTGCCTTGCGGAAAGTGAAATTGATGCGCTGACTACCTAGCACGGGATGCGGCTGGTCTTTCAGCGGCATGACGCCGTGGTAACGCAACCGGTCCTTGCCACCCCACGCAACCACATCGCCGTGGTACAGCGTGATCTTGATCGTCTTGTCAGTACGTTCGTTGCCGCCGAACAGGAAGGTGGCCATCATGCCCAGGGACACGGAAATGATGGGCGCCTCGAAGTCCCGTTCGTTCTTGTCTTGATGTAGCGATAGTCGGGAACCCGGTAGATAACGATTGACCAAGCAGGCATCTGGTACGAAGTCATTGAAGCCGGCGGCTATGGCGGCTTCGTGTGCCAACTTCTCGAAGATTTTCGGCATGGCAGGCCAAGGCTGCCCATGATGCGGGTCCAGGCCGCTGTAGCGGTAGCCGCGTCGGTCGGCAATCCAGCCCCATTTGCCGCAATTGGTAAGGGCAACCGACATGGTGAAGCCACCCGGCGTCACCATGTGGCGAAATGGTGAGCTGGCTTCAATACCTGTGATTGCAGACAAAAGGGCATCAGCATACGGCAGCGCGAAACCGCGCAATACAAAGGCACTTGACCCCATGCGCTCCTATTCACCCGGTTGGGGGTCGTCAAAAAGACTCATGGTGGTCATCCGCGCCTCTTGATGCCGTTCATATCAGTTGCCAGGCAGGTTATCCTACCCATTTATTCTGCAAACAGGTTGGAACGCACATGTCGGACGCTCAGGAATACGTACCCCCCCAGGTATGGCAGTGGAACAAGCCCAGTGGTGGTCAGTTTGCCAGTATCAACCGTCCCGTGTCGGGTGCCACGCACCCCAAAGAGCTGCCGGTGGGGCGCCATCCCCTTCAGCTGTATTCCCTGGGAACACCGAATGGTGTGAAAGTCACGGTGATGCTGGAGGAATTGGTGGCACTGGGGCATGGGGGGGCCGAGTATGATGCCTGGCTGATCCGGATCAATGAGGGTGAGCAGTTTGGCAGCGGATTCGTGGAAGTGAACCCCAATTCCAAGATTCCGGTGCTGGTGGATCGTAATGGACCCCAACCGGTCAGGATATTTGAGTCTGGCGCCATCCTGCTCTATTTGGCTGAAAAGTTCAGCGCTTTCCTGCCTTCCGGGCATGAGGCCCGTAGCGAGTGTTTGTCATGGCTATTCTGGCAGGTGGGCAGCGCTCCTTATCTGGGGGGCGGTTTTGGTCATTTTTATGCCTACGCCCCAACGAAAATGGAGTACGCCATTGACCGTTTTGCCATGGAGACGAAACGACAGCTCCATGTGCTCGACACGAGGCTGGCAGGCAATCAATACGTGGCAGGAGCTGAATACACCATCGCCGACATGGCCATCTGGCCCTGGTATGGTGCCTTGGTGAAAGGATGGCTTTATGATGCCGCCGAGTTCCTGGCGGTGCACGAGTACCGGCATGTGCAGCGCTGGGCAGAAACCGTCTGGCAGCGTCCCGCAGTACAACGGGGGCGAATGGTCAACCGGACGTTTGGTGATCCTGCCAGTCAATTGCATGAGCGCCATGATGCCAGCGACTTCGAGGTCCGACGGCGGGCCATCAAGGCCACTGATTAACACCTTGGCGGGTCTTGGATGGAGCCTGCTGTGCTAGAATTTCGTGCTTCCGTTCATGAGGGATTTCCGTGATCTCCATTCGATTGCCGGACGGTTCAATCCGTTCTTACGATGCTCCGCTCGCCGTGTCAGATGTGGCGGCTAGCATTGGTGCCGGCCTTGCCAGGGTGGCTCTGGCGGGTCGCGTCAATGGGCGGCTCGTGGACTTGTCTACCCAGCTTTCTGCCGATGTCGATCTGGCCATCATCACGGATCGTGACCCCGAAGGGGTTGAAATCCTGCGCCATTCCACAGCCCACCTGTTGGCCCATGCCGTCAAGGAGCTCTATCCCACGGCCCAGGTCACCATTGGTCCTGTGATCGAGGACGGGTTTTACTACGATTTTGCCTACGAGCGCCCCTTCACTCCCGAAGACCTGTCTTCCATCGAACGTCGCATGGGGGAGATTGCAAAACGCGATCTACCCGTGCACCGTGAACTGATGCCCCGTGACGCAGCCGTGACCTACTTTGAAAACATGGGAGAGCATTACAAGGCCCAGATCATTGGGAGCATTCCGGCGGGGGAAGACATTTCCCTGTATCGGCAGGGCAATTTTGTGGATCTGTGTCGCGGACCCCACGTGCCCACCACCGGCAAGCTCAAGGTTTTCAAGCTCATGAGGGTGGCTGGCGCCTATTGGCGTGGCGACTCGAAAAATGCAATGCTCACCCGGGTATATGGCACGGCCTGGGGACGCAAGGAAGACCAGGAGGCCTACCTGCATCGTCTGGAGGAGGCCGAAAAACGGGATCACCGCAGGCTGGCCAAGCAACTGGACCTGTTTCACCTCCAGGACGAGGCTCCCGGCATGGTGTTCTGGCATCCCAAGGGATGGGCCCTATGGCAGGAGGTGGAGCAATACCTGCGCAAGGTGTACCGCGACAATGGCTACCAGGAAGTGCGTTGTCCCCAGATTATCGACCGGGTGCTCTGGGAAAAATCCGGCCATTGGGCCAATTTTCACAAGAATATGTTCACCACGGAGTCCGAATCACGGGATTTTGCCATCAAGCCCATGAATTGTCCCGGGCACGTGCAAATCTTTAATCAAGGCATCAAGAGTTATCGTGATCTCCCTGTTCGGTATGGGGAATTTGGTTCGTGTCACAGAAATGAACCCTCCGGGTCACTGCATGGGGTCATGCGGGTTCGGGGGTTCACGCAGGATGATGGCCATATTTTCTGTACCGAGGACCAGATCCAGTCTGAAGTGTCCGATTTTATCCGGTTGCTCGGAACCACCTATTCGGATTTCGGGTTTTCGGATGTCCAGTACAAGTTGGCCACCCGTCCGGAGCAGCGGGTGGGTAGCGATGATGTGTGGGACAAGGCTGAAGCAGCCTTGCGCCTGGCCTTGCAGAACACCGGTGTGCCTTTTGAGGAGCTTCCCGGGGAAGGGGCGTTCTATGGACCAAAAATCGAGTTTCACCTGAGGGACAGCATTGGTCGGACATGGCAGTGCGGGACGATCCAGGCCGACTTTTCCATGCCGGGACGGCTGGAGGCCAGCTATGTGGCAGAGGATAACAGCCGCCGCGTGCCGGTCATGCTGCATCGGGCCATCGTGGGATCGCTGGAACGATTCATCGGCATCCTGATTGAACATTACAGTGGGGCCCTGCCGCTCTGGCTGTCTCCGGTGCAGGCGGTGGTCATGAATATCTCGGAAGGACAGGCGGATTATGTCCGGAAAGTGGAAAAAACCTTGCATGATCAGGGGTTCCGGGTGGAGTCGGACTTGCGCAACGAGAAAATCACCTATAAAATCCGCGAGCACAGTCTTCAGAAGGTGCCATATCAACTGGTGGTGGGCGACAAAGAAGTCCAGTCCGGTCGGGTGGCTGTTCGTGGGAGAGGCGGGGAGGATCATGGCCCCATGTCCCTCGAGGCATTTGTGGAGCGCCTGCAGTCGGAAGTGGCGGCCCGTTCAGGGAGCGCCGGTTAACCGTACGGTGGATCATGCCCTGCAGCGGCGGGGTGCGGGTCCGTTTTAATTTGTTTTCAGGAGGTAGTGGCTATCGCTCAATTGAAGGAAGTCCGGGTCAACGGAGAAATTACGGTTTCTGAAGTTCGTTTGATTGGCGTGGATGGTGAGCAGGTGGGAATCGTCAAGGTGACGGAAGCCTTGAGGCTCGCCGAGGAGGCGGAAGTGGACTTGGTGGAAATCGCTCCCATGTCCAAACCACCAGTCTGTCGGCTCATGGACTTTGGCAAGTTCAAGTACCGTGAAAGCAAGCGGCAGCATGAAGCCAAGGTCAAGCAAAAGCAGATCCAGGTCAAGGAAATCAAGTTTCGTCCGGGTACTGACGATGGCGATTACGCCATCAAGGTGCGCAACCTGATCCGGTTCCTGACGGAGGGTGACAAGACCAAAGTGACCTTGCGGTTCCGTGGTCGTGAAATGACTCACCAGGAGCTGGGTTACAACCTGCTGAAGCGCGTGGAAGCCGATCTTCAGGCTTACGGCGTGGTGGAGCAGTTTCCCAAGATGGAAGGGCGGCAGATGGTCATGGTGCTGTCCCCCAAGAAAAAACAGGAACCGGTGAAGGGGGCCAAACCCTCTTCCCATCAGGCGGAGACCCCGCCCCCCGAAGGGGAAGGGCTCGCGCCCTGACCAGGCAAGTATCACAAGGCGTGTCCAGGTCAACAAGAGTCGGGAATCCCCGGACACCTGGCGCGGTTTAAACAGGAGGCATCATGCCCAAAATGAAGACCAAGAGCGGTGCTGCCAAGCGCTTTCGAGTGCGCGGTAGCGGTAGTATCAAACGCTCGCAGGCGTTCAAGCGCCACATCCTGACCAAGAAGACCACCAAGACCAAGCGTCAGCTTCGCGGTTCAGCCGAAATCCATTCCACCAACGTGGCTTCAGTGAAAGCCATGTTGCCATACGCTTGAGGGAGGCCCCGAAATGCCAAGAGTCAAAAGGGGTGTAACGGCCCACGCGCGTCACAAGAAAGTTCTGGAACAGGCCAAGGGTTATCGCGGTCGTCGCAAGAACGTCTATCGCATTGCCAAAGAAGCCGTCATGAAGGCAGGGCAGTATGCCTATCGTGACCGTCGTCGTCGCAAGCGCGATTTCCGTGTGCTCTGGATTGCCCGTATCAACGCGGCGGCCCGTGAATGTGGTCTGACCTACAGCACATTCATGAATGGTCTGAAAAAGGCGGATGTCCTGGTGGACCGGAAAGTTCTGGCCGACCTGGCCGTTTTTGACAAGCCTGCATTTCTCAAGATGGTAGACACGGCCCGCGCCACCCTGGCGGCCTGATCTCCTCTCCTGCCCGGGGCCGGATTCTGCTGGCCCGGGCGGGGTCTATCGAGCTTCTTCGCCATGCAACAAGATCTACAAACCCTGCTCGACGAAGCCATCGCCGAGCTCACGAATATCGACGAACCTGCGCGCCTGGAAGAGGCCAAGGCTCGTTATCTGGGCAAGTCAGGCCGGTTGACGGAACGCATGAAAACCCTGGGGCAATTGCCTCCCGAGGAACGCAAGACAGCCGGAGCGGAGATCAACCGGGTCAAGTCGGCACTGGAGACGGTGGTGACAGAGCGTCGAGAGTTTATGGCGCGCCGCCTGATGGAAGCGCAACTGGCGGCCCAGGCTTTGGATGTGACCCTGCCGGGCAGAGGGCGAGGCACGGGCGGGTTGCATCCTGTGAGCCGAACCCTGTCACGCATTCGTACCCTGTTTCATTCCATGGGGTTTGACGTAGCTGATGGCCCCGAAGTGGAGACGGACGCCTATAACTTCACGGCTCTCAATATCCCGGAAAACCATCCTGCCCGGGCCATGCATGACACGTTCTATCTGGATCCCACCCATGTGCTGCGTACCCGCACATCCCCCATGCAGGTGCGTTACATGGAGCAACATGAACCACCGCTGAAAGTCATCGTTCCCGGGCGCGTATACCGGTGTGACTCTGATATGACCCACACCCCCATGTTTCACCAGGTGGAAGGGTTATGGGTGGATGAGCAGGTGTCTTTCAGTGCGCTCAAAGGCCTGCTTATTGACTTCATGCGCCATTTTTTCGAGGAATCAGACCTCAAGGCGCGTTTCCGCCCTTCGTTCTTTCCCTTTACCGAGCCTTCGGCGGAGATGGACATCGGGTGCGTCATCTGTGGCGGGAAGGGTTGCCGGGTGTGCAGCCACACAGGCTGGCTTGAAGTGCTGGGCTGTGGCATGGTGCATCCGAATGTGCTGACCCCTCTGGGTATCGACAGTGAACGCTACCTGGGTTTTGCTTTTGGGATGGGAGTTGAGAGGTTGGCCATGTTGTCTTATGGTGTCAATGATTTAAGGTTGTTTTTTGAAAATGATTTGAGATTTCTTCGCCAATTTAACTGATTAAAAATGAAATTTTCTGAAAATTGGTTGAGGTCCTGGGTCAATCCCGCACTGGATGCGCAAGCGCTGGCAGATACGCTGACCATGGCCGGACTGGAAGTGGAGGCGCTTGAAAGCGTGGCCCCTCCCTTTACCGGGGTGGTGGTGGGAGAGATTCTTTCCGTGACCCCTCATCCCCAGGCAGATCGCCTGAATTGCCTGAAGGTGAACGTGGGACATGGCGAGGTTCTGGACATCGTCTGTGGAGCGCCTCAGGTGGTTCCGGGCATGAAGGCTCCTTGCGCCCGCGTCGGGGCACAACTGCCTGGCGGGCTCCACATTCGGCTAGCCAAGGTGCGTGGTGTTGAATCGTCGGGAATGATGTGCTCCGAAAAGGAGCTGGGCCTGGCGGAAACCAGTTCGGGGCTGATGGTATTAGCAGATGATGCGCCACCGGGAGTTGACCTGCGTGAATGGCTGGATATGGATGACCGCCTTTTCACCCTCAAACTCACCCCCAACCGGGCAGATTGTTTGAGTCTTCGGGGGGTGGCCAGAGAAGTGGCTGCACTGGTCGGCATGCCCTCCCGGGGGCCTGAAGTGCAACCTGTGGTCTGTTCCCCTTTGCCTGCCCCCACCATTTCCATACTGGACACGGAGGCCTGCCCCCTTTACCTGGGACGCGCCCTGTTGCTGGAGCATCCGGATCAACCCACGCCAGGCTGGATGGTGCGCAGGCTGGAACGGTCCGGACTGCGTTCCCGTTCCCTGGTGGTGGATGTGACCAACTACGTTCTTCTGGAGCTGGGACAGCCCATGCACGCCTTTGACAGCCGGACCCTGAAAGGTGGGTTGCAGGTGCGCTGGGCTCGTGAAGGGGAATCCATTAAGCTTTTGAATGAACAAGATATTTCCCTTCAGGCCGATCTGCTGGTGATTGCCGATGAATCGGGGCCCGTAGCCCTGGCAGGCATCATGGGCGGACTGTCTTCCGCAGTGGGAAAGGGTACGCGGGAGGTATTTCTGGAGTGCGCCTTTTTTGCGCCTGGAGCCGTGGCAGGCCGTTCACGCCGGTTGGGTGTGACTTCCGATGCCGCTTACCGCTTCGAGCGCGGAGTGGATTTTGGCAATGCGCGTCAAGCCATGGAAAGGGCCACTGCGCTGCTTCTGGAACTGTGTGGTGGGCGGGCAGGTGAAGTCATTGAAGTGCGGTACCCCATGCCCGACAGACATCCAGTACGGGTTCGTGCCGAACGGGTCAACCGTGTGCTGGGCCTTTCCCTGGAAATGGACCGGATGGCAGAACTGTTGTCGCGCCTGGGCTGCAAGGTGGACAGGCATTTGCCGGGGGGGCTGGAAGTGACGCCGCCAGAATACCGGTTTGACTTGGCCATGGAAGAAGATTTCATTGAGGAAGTGGCTCGTTTGGAAGGGTATGACCGTATCCCGGCCAAGGCACCTTCCGGGCCACAGGCCATGCGCCCGGCCCCCGAAAAGGAAGTGGCTGAGGAAGAGGTGGCACGGTGGTGGGCGCAGCGTGATTACCAGGAGGTGGTTACCTACAGCTTTGTGGATCCGGAAGATGAACAGCGTCTTTCCGACGCACCCTCCCAACTGAAGCTCATGAATCCCATCGCGGCTACCCTGTCACATATGCGCAGTACGCTGGCAGTGGGTCTGATCAATACCCTGTGTTTCAATGTCAGTCGCAAGCAGGAGAGGGTGCGACTGTTTGAGTTGGGGCGCTGTTTTCATCCGGATGGTCTGGGTGGGTACATTCAGGAAAAACGCCTGGGTGGACTGGTGTACGGTCTGGTAGAACCCGAGCAGTGGTCCGGAGCAAAAGCCCCGGCGGATTTCCATGACCTCAAGGGTGATCTGGAAGCGGCACTGGCTGGCCGTCCGGTCAGTTTTCGTCGTGGCGCCCATCCGGCCCTTCACCCTGGACGTTCGGCCCAGGTACTGATGGGTGACCTGGTCATTGGCTGGCTGGGTGAGCTGCACCCGGCCTTGCTGGCCCATTATGATCTGCCCAGGGCTCCTTTGATGTTCGAACTGGCGTTGGAGTCCCTTCTGCACCGCTCAAAACCGGTTTTTCGGGGAGTGTCCAGATTTCAGCCTGTGCGCCGGGACATGGCCGTGGTGGTGGATGAAAGAGTGGCGGCTGAAGAAATGCTGACAGCCTTGCGAAGTGCAGGGATCCCCGGTGTTCAGGAGGTGATTCTGTTCGATGTTTACCAGGGTGAAGGGCTTGAGCCAGGGAAGAAAAGCATTGCTTTTCGTATAGTTATGCAGGATACTGAAAGAACAATGACGGAATCGGAGCTGGAGGCAGGCGTCAAGTCCCTGCTGGGTGTCCTGCAGCAGCACTTCGATGCCAGATTGAGATAGGGAGAGTGTTGCATGACGACTTTGACCAAAGCTGAACTGGCAGATCTGTTGTTTGAAAAGGTAGGGCTCAACAAGAGGGAAGCCAAGGAACTCGTGGATGACTTTTTCGAGGAAATCCGTTCGGCGTTGGCCAGTGGTGACAGTGTCAAGTTGTCAGGTTTTGGCAATTTCCAGCTTCGGACAAAATCCCAGCGCCCAGGCCGCAACCCGAAGACGGGCGAGGAGATTCCCATTTCAGCGCGTCGTGTGGTGACGTTCCATGCCAGCCAGAAATTGAAGGCACAAGTGGAACAGCACAGTGGCGAACTCCTTGAGTCGTGAAGTCGAATTTCCACCCATTCCCCCCAAGCGGTATTTCACCATCGGGGAAGTGGGCGAGCTCTGTGATGTCAAACCTCACGTCCTGCGATACTGGGAGCAGGAATTCACCCAGCTCAAACCGGTCAAACGACGCGGTAATCGTCGTTACTACCAGCCTCACGAAGTCCAGCTGATTCGTCACATTCGAACTCTGCTTTATGATCGGGGCTTCACCATTCACGGCGCCAGGACCCTGCTGTCCTCGCCGGAAGAAAAAGCGGCTTTCCGACTTCTCAAAAGAATTGAACCTGAAAAACCAACGGGCGACAGGGTGCTCAAAAAAGAGTTGATAGCGATTCTCGACCTGCTCTCGTCATGAATTTGTGGCATAATAACTGGCTCGGGGCGTAGCGCAGCCTGGTAGCGTACCTGCATGGGGTGCAGGTGGTCGGAGGTTCGAATCCTCTCGCCCCGACCAGTTTTTCTGGGTCCGTTCCGGAGGCATGGTTAACACTTTACTCACGAATGGATTTTCTGCGGGTTCCACCCGACAGGAATCCAGGTCGAAGTACCCCACGGATCAGAGTCGACCTCCTTCATCCGTGGCCTGAAGTCCAGTCAAATCGCGGTATCTCCTCCATTTTCATCCATCGTCTGCTTTGACGTCTCCTTGGACTACGGACACGTCATACCAAGACTTCTCTCCTCATTGATTTAAAAAGGACAGCAGACGTGCAGGCGGGATGTTGTTTTTTTGCAGGACGATGGTACACTCATAAAATGTGAAAAATTCCCATTTTATCGATGAGGAGGTGTCATGACTATCCAACGAGCCTTTACCAGGCATCTGTTTGCAAAAATAGCCTTCTGTGGTGCTCTGGCATCAGCAGTGACCCTGTCCTCCTGTGGAGGAGGTGGGGCTGGCGCTGCGCTGTCTTCTTCGGGGCTGGCCAGCTTTTCACTGATCGATGCACCGGCCTGTTCTACAGTATCGGATGTTTATGTGACCATTGCAGGCGTTCAGCTGGTGGGTGAGCAAGGCACGTACACCATGACCCTTCCAGCACCCCAGCTAGTAGACCTGGTGACCCTGACCAATGCCAACACGCTCTCGCTCGGCCAGATCAGCGCACCCGCAGGCACCTACCAGCGCGTCAACCTCCTGCTGGCGCCCACGGGCACTTCAACACCTTATGCCAATTATGTGGTCGCCTCGGGGACATCCTATCCCCTGACCATCCCGTCGGGAGTTCAGTCCGGCTTCAAGATCAATGGCGAATTCAACCTGGCAGCCAATGGCCAGGTCAACCTGACAGTGGATTTCAACGCATGCCGGTCTGTGGTGATGGCCGGGAACAGTGGCCAGTACATTCTCAAGCCGGTGCTGAACCTCTTTGATGATGACGCCACAGGAGGGGTCAGTGGTGTGGTGCAGACGGCACCCTCGGCCCCAACGCCGGGCGCAGTGGTCATGGTTGAAAATCCAACTACAGGGCAGGTCATTCGTTCAACAGTGACGGCTGCCGATGGTTCGTTCAGCCTGCCGTTCCTGCCAGTGGGTACCTCCTACGAGGTGGTCATTTCTTCTCCGACGGGTACCACGACCCCTACGCCCAACATCCAGTCCTCGGTGGTGACGGGTGTGCCGGTGCAGGCGGGAACGACCACTTCATTGGGAAGCATCACGGTGGCCACAGCCTCGACGGATACCACGTATGGCGGAAATATCACACTGACCAACGATGATTCGAATTCAGCCGTGGTCGTGGTGGCCCAGGTGTCCCTGTCAGGCAGCAATGCAGGACTGGTGACGCTGATGGAAGGCAATGCCCAGCAAGGATCAAGCAACAATCAGGAAACCTATGACATGGTCCTGCCGGGAGCAGATCCGGAAAGCCTCCAGGTGGCGGCCTACAGCACCACGCTGCCATTGGCTTTCACCACCGCTTCATCGCTTCCCGTGACCCTCTGGGCTTACGCCGAGAACGGGTCATCAGGAAGCATAACTCCAACCTCGTCGCAGACAACAGGTGCTAACATCACGATGACGACGGGGCCCTAGACTTCCGAGAGCGAGGACAACTGAGTATCGGGCATGCCTGCGTCCATGAATGCCCGGCCATTTTGACCGTGGCATTCATGGAGGGGGCATGTTGGACAGGAAAACAGTTCTGAATGTGGGGGGGAACAGCAAGGCCATTCCCCTGCCACCTCATTTTGCAGGTTTCGAACACCTGCTTCTGGACATTGATCCCCGGGGCAACCCGGATGTGCTGTGCGATGCCCGTAACCTGACGAGCCTGGCTCCTGGCCAGTTTGATGCCATTTACTGTTCACACAACCTGGAACACTACTACCGGCATGATGTGCCACGGGTGCTGGCGGGTTTCATGCATGTGCTCAAGGAGGGGGGCTTTGCCGAAATTATTGTTCCGGATTTGCAGCAGGTCATGAAAACCACCCTGGAACGTGCGCTGGATGTGGAAGATGTGCTTTATCAGTCTGCCATTGGCCCCATCACGGTTCTGGATGTCCTGTACGGGTACGGGGTGGAAATCGAGCGCAGTGGCCAGGATTTTTTTGCACATAAGACCGGCTTCACTCCCAAGTCACTGATGGCTGTTGTGCAACAGGCAGGGTTCAGCCGGGCCTTCTGGCGTCCGGGGCCACTGCAGGTGGAGTCTTATGCCATCAAGGGTGTTCCCAGCCCGTTGACAAGAGCGCTGTTCAATCTGACTGATTGATGCTTTTCCTGGAGTGGGGCACTTCAGCCATCAGGAAAATGGTGCGCTGTTTCCAGACGGGTGCCTGTCCATGAAAGCCGTTCCACTGACAAACCGTGAACTCCTCAGGCAGCTTTTCGGGCGTGTGGCAGGGACTCTTCCTGGGCGCAATCCTTCTCTCAAGGAAGTGTTTTCATCCTGTGGGCCGCTGGCCATCAAGTGCGCCCTGGCCCGTGAGCTGGTGCAGCGTTGGCTGGATGAAGAACTGCGAAGTCGGCTGTGCCTGTCGGAGCCTTCCCGTGTGAGGGAATACCTCAACGTATTGTTCGCGGATCAGGAACATGAGTCATTCCGGGTCATGTTTCTGGACGCACAGAACCGGCTGATCATTTGCGAGGAACTGTTTCGGGGAACATTGACGCAGGCGGCAGTTTATCCGAGGGAAATCCTGAAAGCGGCATTGAGGCACAATGCGGCGGCGGTGGTTCTGGCCCATAACCACCCGTCAGGCATTTCCCAGCCCAGCCAGGCCGACAGGCATCTGACAGACACCCTTAGACAAGCGCTGGCCCTTGTGGACATTCAGGTGTTGGACCACTTCATCGTGGCAGGGCGCCAGAGTCTCAGCTTTGCCGAGCATGGGTGGCTGTGAGAATGGCCTGATCCAATTCATTCCCGTGCAACCGGCCCAGTTTTTCAAGCACCACGTGTCCGGTGGCATCAAACACCAGGGTGAACGGCAGTGCCTTTTGCGAATTGCCGTAAGCCTTTGTCAACTGCAGGGTATCCGATGTTCCCACCAGCACCGGGTATCCCAGAGGCTGCTGTCTGAGGTATTCACGCAATGCTTGTGGTTCATCGATGCCAATGCCCACAATGCGCACCTGGTCAGGCGACCAGCCGGCCTGAGCCTTGTTCAGCAGGGGCAATTCGGCTTTGCAGGGTTCACACCAGGGCGCCCAGAAATTGACCACCAGGACGCGACCCTGCCACTGGTGCAGGTTCTGGGCATGCTGCTGCAGGTCGGGCAGTGAAAGGTCCAGCAGTCCCATGGTGGATCCCCAAGGGCTGTCGCCATTGAGTGAGTGGTTTTTCCAGAAATTCAGGCTGCGGTAAATGGAAAAGCCTTCTGCCACCAGGAAGACAACAGCCAGCACCACAATCCACTTGAACAGGTTGTTTTTCATGGCAGTAAAGTCATGGTTACGAGGCGGGGTCCCATTGTAGCGAATCGGCAGCCATGCGGCATGCTAAAATGCCGGCCTGACCGCTGAAGGTGAATGGGGAAGATTAGAGTATGGCCCTGGAAGTAAAAGTTCCTGACATTGGTGATTTCAAGGACATTCCTGTCATTGAAATTCTGGTGCAGCCCGGTCAGACCATCCACGTGGATGACCCGCTCATCACCCTGGAGTCGGACAAGGCCACCATGGAGGTGCCGGCACCCGTGGCTGGCATCGTGAAGGATATCCTGGTCAAGCTGGGTGATCGTGTTTCCAAAGGCGTTTCGGTCCTGCTCATGGATGAGGCGGTCAGGGACACTGCACAACAAAAGGATTCCAGCCCCGAAGCCGGGCCGGTTACCGGGCAGGCTGAACAGCCCGTCGCCTCTCCGGCACCTGTCCACATGTCTGCACCTTCAGCCTTACAGTCCGTTCCTGCCGTTGCCGTGCCTGCTTCTCCTGCCAGAGATGAGGAGGTGGCCCATCAGGCTTTCATCAAGGCGCATGCCGGCCCTGCCGTGAGGCAATTCGCCCGTGAACTGGGCGTCGACCTGTCCCGGGTACGGGGCAGCGGCTCCAAGGGACGGGTTTTGCGTGAAGATGTGCAGGACTATGTCAAATCCGCATTGCAGACGGGGGCAGGGAGCGCGGGTGTTGGACTGGGGCTTCTTCCATGGCCTCAGGTGGATTTTTCCCGGTTCGGTCCCATTGAAGTGCAACCGTTGTCTCGCATCCGAAAATTGTCCGGAGCCAACTTGCACCGCAACTGGGTGATGATTCCCCATGTGACCAACACAGACGAAGCCGACATCACCGATCTGGACGCTTTCCGGCTTCAGTTGAATGCAGAAAATGCCGTCAGTGGCACCAAGGTCACCCTGCTGGCCTTCCTGATCAAGGCTGTTTGCAGCGTCCTGAGGAAGTTTCCCGAATTCAATGCGTCGCTGGATGGAGATACGCTGGTTCTCAAACGGTATTACCACATTGGTTTTGCAGCCGACACGCCCCATGGGTTGGTGGTTCCTGTGATTCGCGATGCCGAAAAAAAGGGTGTGCTGCAAATTGCGGAAGAAGTGGTGGCCCTGGCTGCAAGAGCCAGACAAGGGAAACTGGGGCCTGCCGAGATGCAGGGAGGCACCTTCTCCATTTCCAGCCTTGGCGGTATTGGTGGGACCTATTTCACCCCCATCATCAATGCACCTGAGGTGGCCATTCTCGGCGTTTGCCGTGCCACCTTGCGTCCCATATGGAAGGAGGGCGGTTTTCACCCGCGTCTCATGCTGCCCCTGTCACTCTCCTATGACCATCGGGTCATTGATGGAGCGGCTGCGGCCCGTTTCAACGCCCACTTGTCCGAACTGCTTGGCGACATGCGCCGTGCCACTCTCTGAGATCCTGTATGACTGCTCCTGTACTTGAATGTGATCTTCTGGTGCTGGGCGCTGGTCCTGGGGGATATTCCGCTGCTTTCCGGGGGGCGGACCTGGGATTGAACACCGTTCTGGTGGACAAGGAAGAAACTCTGGGGGGTGTATGTCTGAATGTGGGGTGCATTCCTTCCAAGGCCTTGCTTCATGCCACCCATGCTGCCGAAACAGCCCTTTCCCTGTCTGGCCATGGCATTGTCTTTGCTCCACCAGAGGTTGACCTGGGCAAGCTGCG
>JAJZEL010000200.1 GCA_021828575.1 Pseudomonadota bacterium | reverse complement strand
TTGTGTTGGCTTCGTCCATCCTGGCATTCCACCACGATGCCGGTGGGCAGGTGGGTGATGCGCACGGCAGAGTCAGTCTTGTTGATGTGCTGACCGCCTGCACCACTGGCCCGAAAGGTATCGATGCGCAGGTCGGTGGGGTTGAGCATCACATCATTCATTTCATCCGCTTCCGGTAGCACGGCCACCGTGCAGGCTGATGTGTGAATCCGGCCCTGGGTTTCCGTGTCCGGTACACGTTGTACCCGATGACCGCCAGATTCGAACTTGAGCCGGGAATACGCGCCCTGGCCTTCCACACGGAAAATGATTTCCTTGTAACCGCCGACCTCGCCATCACTGTGTGAAATGATTTCCGTGCGCCAGTGATTGCGTTCGGCAAATCGGGCATACATGCGAAAGAGATCGCCGGCAAACAGTGCCGATTCGTCACCTCCCGTACCTGCACGAATTTCCATGAACAGGTTGCGCTCATCATTGGGATCTCGGGGCAAAAGCGCTTTCTGGATTTCAAGTGCGGTGGAATCCATGCGTTCCCTTGCAGCCTTGAGTTCTTCAACGGCAAACTCCTTCAGCTCGGGATCGTTTGACATGTCCTGGGCGGTCGCGAGATCTGCCGCCGCCTGGCCATATTGGTGGTAACACTGGACCACGGGAGAGATTTCGGCATGTTCCCGCGTGAGTTTCCGGTACTGCTCCATGTCCTCGGTGACCCGGGCGTCGCACAGTAACTCGTTCAATTCATTCAGGCGCAAATCCAGTGCCTTGAGGCGTTGCAGCAAGGATTCTTTCATCTGGACAGGGGGTCAGTCCTTGTTGTTTTGCAGAAACAGGCTGTGTAGCGCATCAGCCAGATGGCGGCGGGTTTCGCCTCGGGAGTGGTTGAGCGTCTGCACCGGATGGTGCAGAAATTTGTTCATCAGCCCGTTGGACAGCATGTCCATGACATGGACAGGGTCCTCTCCACGAGCGAGGGCGCGCCGTGCGCGTTCCAGTTCAAGTTGCCGGTAGTGCTCGGCATGATCGCGAAGCAGCCGTATGGTGGGAACCACGTCGCGCGTGTGGACCCAATCCACGAATTCATGGACCCGGCTCTCGATAATCTGTTCGGCATCCTGGGCGGCCGATTGCCTGGAATCCCGGTTTTCCTGGGTGATGTGACCCAGATCGTCCACAGTATAAAGAAAAACGTCATCCAGTTCGCTGACCTCGGGCTCGATGTCACGTGGCACAGCCAGGTCGATCATGACCATGGGACGGTGCTTGCGTTGTTTCAAGGCACGTTCCACCATGCCTTTTCCAATCAGCGGCAGATGGCTGGCAGTGGAAGAGACCACAATGTCATGGTGGTGAAGTGCACCAGGAAGGTCGGACAGGGTGATGCATTGCCCGCGCAGTCGCAGGGCGAGGTCTTGTCCGCGTTCGAACGTGCGGTTGGCTACAGTGACCTGACGCGGATTCCGTGCCATGAAATAAGTGGCCACCAGCTCCACCATTTCTCCAGCCCCGATGAAAAGCATGTGCTGTTCTTCGATGGGACCGAGCACGCTGACGGCCAGTTTGAGTGCCGCTGCTGCCATGGAAACGGAACGCTCGCCAATGGCGGTTTGGCTTCGCACCGCCTTGGCCACGGAAAATGTATGTTGAAACAGCTGGTTGAGAAGGGGCCCCAGAGTGCCCGCTTCTTCTGCGCAGCGCACCGCCTGCTTGACCTGGCCCAGGATCTGGGTTTCGCCAAGGACCATGGAATCCAGACCCGAGGCGACGCGGAATGCATGATGGGCGGCCGCACTGCCATCCAGATGGTAAAGATACTGGGAAATGTCGAACCCATCCAGTTGGTGGTGGCGCGATAGCCAGTCCGTAATGGCTTCAGGATGAAGTGTCTTGCAGTAGATTTCCGTCCGGTTGCAGGTGGACAGGATGACCACCTCTTCAGCCGGTGTTTGTCGTGTGAGTTCTGTCAGGGCCTGTGGAAGCTGGTCCTGGGGAAAAGCGATTTTTTCGCGCACGGCCACCGGCGCGGTCTCATGATTGAGACCGAAAGCATGGAGCTGGTGCGTAGTGGCGTCAGTCAACGGCTTTATCCAGTGGAGGACGGTAACCCCCCATTATAAACCTTGTGGGCCTAGTGCGGGTCAGGCGGGGTAAACCCCTGTGGATAAAGGATCCACATGCGTCCCGCCTGTTTCATGGAGCCTGCATTTTTTTCCGCGTCGGCGCCAAATCCCCAGAAAAAGTCTGCCCTGATGGCCCCATATATGGCTCCTCCCGTGTCTTGCGCCATGACCAGGCGTCTCAAGGGGGTCTGGCTGTTGGGACGGGTCGTGTCCAGGAAGACGGGTACGCCCAGAGGTATGACGTGTGCGTCAACCGCAATGCTGGCCTGGCCCGTTAGAGGGACACCCAGCGTGCCGATGGGGCCGGACAGGTTGTCCGGCATTTTCCGGAAAAAGACGTAGCTGGGGTTGGCGTCGAGGATTTCACCCACATCCTCGGGATGTGTCCTGGCCCAGTTCCGGATGTTTTCCAGTGAGGCCCGAGCAAGCGGCAGTTCTCCCCTGCGGTCCAGTTCCTTGGCAATGGAGCGGAAAGGCTGGCCATTCTGGTCAGCGTAACCCACATGCATGATTTGTCCATCCGGCAGGAGCAGCCTTCCCGACCCTTGGATCTGCAGGAAAAACAGATCCACGGGATTGTCCACCCAGGCCAGTTCCAGCCCGGTGAGGGGGGGGTCTTCCGAGTCGATTTCTGCTCGCGTCAGGTAGGGCACTACCCGATTGCCCTGCAGACGGCCACGGATTCTCCGGCCTTTCAGCTCGGGCACCACGTCGCCCAGGTCCACAGTCAACAGGTCGGAGGGGGGGGCGTACAAGGGGAACTGGTAACGGGGGGTGCGAGCCAGGCTTCCATGAAGCAGGGGCTCATAGTAACCGGTGACCAGTCCCACATTCGCGCCACGATTGTTGACCACCATCCAGGGCGAGAAATGTTGCTCGAAGAACTGCTTCTGCTGGGTGGGGGTGGGTGCCAGCCCCAGGGCGGTGGCAGCGTGACAGATTTCCTGCCATTGGGTTTGGCCCTCAAGCGCAGAGCAGCTGTTCAGGAAGGCAGACCAGGTGCGTTCATCCAGGTACTGGCCCCATTGGGGAATGGCCGAGAAACGGGAGGAAACGAAACGCCCTCTGGGCAGGAGGGGAGAGACGCCGGCCGTGGGGGGGGCTTCTGCAAGAGGAGTTCCCACAGGGCACTCCACGGGAGGAATATCCGTGGACGAGGATGGTTGCACGGTCATGGAACTGGCCGATCCGGCGGTCATGGGAGGTGGGTTTTCGGCACAGCCAGCCAGCAGCCACGTCATTACCGTCAGACAGGGCAGAAATAAACGGGACGGTCTTGTTTTACGCATCGCCCCATTTCACACCAAACCAGGCGCCTTTTCAAGGACTGACCTGTTAGAATGGAAGCCATTTTCAAGTGTTTCCGGAGCAGGATTCCCATGACTTATCGCATTGCCCCCAGCATTCTTTCAGCAGATTTCGCCCGGTTGGGTGAGGAAGTGGCTTCCGTCATCACGGCAGGGGCCGACATCGTGCATTTTGACGTCATGGACAACCATTACGTGCCTAACCTCACCATTGGACCACTGGTGTGCTCGGCCATCCGACCCCATACCCAAGCACCCATTGATGTTCATCTCATGGTCAAGCCGGTGGACCGGATTTCGGCCTTGCAAGCACAATTAACCCGGGTAATCAAGGGCCGCGGGCTCATCCAGGTGGACCGCGAACGGTGTT
>JAJZEL010000006.1 GCA_021828575.1 Pseudomonadota bacterium | reverse complement strand
CTGTGGACGAGATGCTTGAACGTCGTTTCGAGCGCCTGATGGGTTATGGGAAATTCAGGGAATCTGTCGCCCGTTGAGGTTGAAGCACGGGTTCTTGGGGTCCTTCGGCGCCATGTGGGTATTGGCGACACCTTGTGCGCTGCACTGAGTGGCGGAGTCGATTCCGTCGCCCTGCTGCTGGTATTGAGAAACCTCTCCATTTCCCAAGGGTACAGGCTTTCCGCTGTGCACGTGAATCATGGATTGCTGGCTGAGGCGCTTTCCTGGGAGTCATTCTGCATGCGACTATGCAGTGCGTGGGATATTCCGCTACAGGTTGAGCGGGTGGTTGTGGACCGGATGGATCCGGAAGGGCTTGAGGCGGCAGCCCGCAAGGCGCGATACGAAGTTTTTACACGGCAGAAAGTGCGCTTTGTGGCATTGGCCCATCAAAAGGATGATCAGGCTGAAACCTTGCTGATTCAGTTGTTGCGAGGTGCGGGCCTTCCAGGTCTGGCTGCCATGCCTGAAAGTAGATCGTTGGGGGAGGGGCATCCGATTTTGTTGCGCCCCCTGCTCCAGACGACGCGCGATGAATTGCAGGTGCTTTGTTCCACTCAGGGAGTATCCTGGGTGGAAGATCCTTCCAACGAAGACCTGACCTTGCGCCGCAATTTTTTGCGCAAGGAGGTGTTGCCTCGCATTCAGGTCTGGTTTCCGGCATGGCGGGATACTCTGGGGCGCTCGGCGGGGCATCTGGGCGAGGCCATGTCCTTGCTGGATGAACTGGCCTGTGAGGATCTGGCCTGTTGCCAGGATTCTGGGGGGCTGCTGGTGGACAGGGCATTGTCTCTGGGTAAGGCCAGAGCAGCCAATATGCTGAGATGGTGGTTGCGTTCCAGAGGCGTTCCCGCCTGCACCCAGGCACGGCTGGAAGAATGGGTACGACAGTCCATGGCGCCGGCCGATCGGGCACCTGCGATGACCTGGGGGGGGTGGGCCATGCGTCGATACAGGAACCGGTGGTGTCTTGTACCTGATGTGCGGAATGACTGGGATGCGATCGAATTGGCTCAATGGCCAGAGGGCGACATTGCACTGGGTCAGGGTGTTTGCTTGGTCCAGAAAGCCGTGATCGGACAGGGGATTCGCAGGGATTTCCTGAATCGGGGACCGTTCACGGTGAGACGTCGGTCTGGCGGTGAAAAACTGCGCCCAAAAATGAATGGGACTACGCGTAGCCTCAAGAACCTCTTTCAGGAAGCGGGTTGGCCGGGCTGGGAACGTGAAGCCTGTCCGTTGCTGTTTCAGGGAAATCACTTGTTGCAGGTGCCTGGACTTGCCGTGGAAGCCTCTGTCCAGGCGGCACCAGGAGAATCCGGCGTGCTTTTGGAATGGCGTCGGTCAGTTGAAGGGGTCGCGCCTTTGACCGGGTTGTCATGATATAATGTTCCGTTTTGCAAACATAAAGTTAGCGGAGCTTTTTCATGGCCATCGAACGTACCCTGTCCATCATCAAACCCGATGCTGTTTCCAAGAATGTCATCGGAAAAATTTATGCCCGCTTTGAAGGGGCCGGCCTGAAAATCGTGGCAGCGCGCATGATGCAGCTGTCTCTCGGCGAAGCCGAAGGGTTTTATGCCGTGCATCGTGAGCGCCCGTTTTTCAAAGATCTGGTGGCGTTTATGGTTTCCGGTCCTGTCATGGTGCAGGTCCTGGAAGGCGAGGGCGCTATTCTCAAGAATCGTGAGCTGATGGGGGCCACTGATCCTAAAAAGGCTGCGCCTGGCACCATCCGTGCGGATTTTGCAGATAGCATCGATGCCAATGCCGTGCATGGCTCCGATGCGCCAGAAACAGCGGCAGTGGAAATTGCCTATTTCTTTCCTGCATTGGATATTTGTTCTCGCTAATAAATCATGTCCACCCTCTCACCGATCAACCTGCTCGGACTTAACCGTGAACGGCTGTCCAGGCTTCTTGAAAGCTGGGGGGAAAAACCCTTTCGCGCAAAACAGCTCATGCGCTGGATGCACCATTTCGGCGAGGCTGATTTTGATCGCATGACGGATCTGTCAAAAGCCAGTCGCGAGCTTCTGCGCGCTCATGCAGCCGTGCAGGTTCCTCGACTGCTCTCTGGGCATGTATCAGATGACGGCACCCGGAAATGGCTTCTTGAACTGTCTCCCGGCAATGCCATCGAAACCGTCTTCATTCCTGAAGATGACCGGGGCACGCTCTGCATTTCATCGCAGGTAGGGTGTGCGCTGGCGTGTACTTTCTGTTCCACGGGGCGACAAGGTTTCAACCGCAACCTGACTACGGCGGAAATCATTGGTCAGGTCTGGTGGGCAAACCATGCGCTCGGACGTGATCCCAAGGGTGATCGCATCATCAGCAACGTTGTACTGATGGGGATGGGCGAGCCGTTGCTCAACTACGATGCGGTGGTGGAGTCCTTGGACATACTGCTTGACGATTATTCCTATGGATTGTCAAGAAGACGCGTCACTCTGTCCACTTCAGGTATTTTGCCTGCGCTGGAACGGCTGGGTGACCGGGCTCCGGTGGCTCTGGCCGTATCCCTCCATGCTCCTGACGACGCGTTACGGGATAGGCTGGTTCCCATTAACCGCAAGTACCCATTGCAGGAACTCATGGCTACTTGCCAGCGCTATCTTCAGAAAGCGCCTCGTGATTTCGTCACTTTTGAATATGTGATGCTGGATGGTATCAACGATACGCCCCAACATGCTCGTCGCCTGGTGAGCTGTGTGGAAGGCGTCTCCTGCAAGTTCAATCTGATTCCCTTCAACCCGTTTCCAGATTCAGGTTACCGGTGCTCGCGTCCACAGGCCATTCGTGAATTTCGCGACATCCTCGTGCAATCCGGTTTTGTGGTGACCGTGCGCAAGACGCGTGGTGACGATATTGACGCTGCCTGCGGGCAGTTGGCCGGGCAGGTCATGGACAAGAGTCGGCGTGCTCAGCGTTTTACGGAGTCCTTGCAATGATGGAAACAGGCGCTGGTGCCCAGCTTGGAAAGATGAGGGAACAGCGCGGATTGTCCCGTCAGGACGTGGGCCAGCGACTCAAGTTTTCCTTGCGACAACTCGATGCGCTCGAGGCAGGGCGCTACGATGAACTGCCTGATCTGATGTTTGTCCGTGCCATGATCAGGACGTATGCCCGGTTGCTGGAGACAGATCCAGAACCCCTGTTACAGATCCTCGAACAGGAAAGGCCTGATGCTTCGTTGCGTCGGACGGGTTCCGTTGTGGTGTCTGTTCCGTTGCAAGGTGTGGCGTCTTACACTGAAAAAGACCCACCGGTGAAGCCTTGGGTCTGGTCAGTGCTGGGACTGTTGTTCATGATGTTGATGGTCCTGTGGTGGTGGTTGAATCGGGGTGGGGGAGTGATGGATCAACCCGTTTCTGCACCAGTGGTTTCCGGGCATCCACCAGTGGTGCCCGTTCCTCCTGACCAACCGTCATCTGCTTCCGAAAAATTGCCTTCGACAGGCTCTTCCGAGCAACAGGTTCCGGGCAGTTCCAGAACTCAGGAGCCCCCTACAGTGTCCAGGTCCTTGATGGCTGTCCCGCTGGTGCCACCAAACCCTGCGCCTGCACCACCTGTGGTACATGTTTTGCCAACCTCTAAGAAGGTTGCTGTCGAGCCTCATAAACCAGCGGCACAGTCGCCGATGCATCACGCTCCACAGTCTGTTCCTGTCCCTGCCCCGACGATGACCGTGCCGCTGGTGCCTGAACCGGCTCTCATGCCGTCTCCAGCAGTACCGGATTCACTTCCGACGCCTGCTTCTGATTTGCCGGCCAACTCATGACATCGACTGAAGAGAGCGTTCTACCGGCCCGCAGGCTGTCCCGTCAGGTTTTTGTGGGTTCGGTGCCTGTGGGCGGGGGGGCACCCATTGTGGTCCAGTCCATGACGAATACCGACACGGCGGATGTGAATGCGACCGTGGATCAGGTGGCGTCCCTGGCGCGAGCAGGTTCCGAGCTGGTGCGTATCACAGTCAATACGGCTGCTGCTGCTGCCGCTGTTCCAGCCATCCGGGAAGGGTTGGAACGCCTGGGTGTTCATGTCCCTCTTGTGGGCGACTTTCATTTCAACGGTCACAAACTCCTTGCGGATTTTCCGGATTGTGCCCGGATGCTCGATAAATACCGTATCAACCCAGGTAATGTGGGCAAGGGAAAACGGGGGGATGAGCAGTTCGCGCGCCTTGTGGAGCTGGCTTGTCGGTACGACAAACCCATCAGGATTGGCGTGAACTGGGGAAGTCTTGATCAGGAAGTGTTGGCACGACACATGGATGACAATGCACGTGCTGCGTCACCGCGTTCGGGCCAGGCAGTCATGCGGGCTGCACTGGTGAGTTCTGCGCTTGAGAGTGCAGCTCTTGCGGAGAGCCAGGGGCTTCCAGGTAATCGCATCGTTCTTTCGTGCAAGGTGAGCGGGGTTCAGGACCTGATTCTTGTATACCGTGATCTGGCAGCTCGTTGTGATTATCCCCTGCATCTCGGGTTGACCGAAGCGGGCATGGGAACAAAAGGGGTGGTGGCGTCCACGGCGGCCATGGCCATTCTTCTTCAGGAAGGCATTGGCGATACGTTACGCGTGTCACTGACTCCGGAGCCTGGAGGCGATCGTACACGGGAAGTGGTGGTGGCTCAGGAAATTTTGCAGACCATGGGGCTCAGGGCTTTCACGCCCATGGTGACGGCCTGTCCGGGATGCGGTCGGACAACCAGCACGTATTTTCAGGAACTGGCCAGTCGTATTCAGAAGTATTTGCGTGACAGCATGCCAGAGTGGCGAAAAGCCTACCCCGGAGTCGAAAGCCTGCAGGTGGCGGTGATGGGATGTGTGGTCAATGGGCCAGGGGAAAGCAAACTTGCCCATATTGGCATCAGCTTGCCTGGTTCGGGAGAAAGGCCTGTGGCACCGGTGTATGTCGATGGTGAAAAAACAGTGACTCTCAAAGGCGATTTCATCGCTGAAGAGTTTCAGGCCCTGGTAGATGATTATGTTCGTCGGCGATATGGTGCGACACAAGGAAATGGAAGCGTTGGTTAAATGAGCGTTCAGAAATTTCAGGCCATCCGTGGCATGAACGATATCCTGCCGGATGAAGCGCGACACTGGGCTCGCCTGGAAGACATCATGCGCGAATGGTTGGCCCAATACGGTTATCTTCAGGTCAGGACGCCCGTGGTGGAACCCACGGGATTGTTTGTGCGATCCATAGGCGAGGTCACGGACATTGTCGAAAAGGAAATGTACACGTTCGTGGATCAGCTCAATGGTGAAAGTCTGACCTTGCGTCCGGAAGCCACGGCTTCCTGCGTGCGCATGGCAGTGCAGCATCATTTGCTTTACTCGGGACCGCAGCGTTTATGGTACATGGGCCCCATGTTCCGACACGAACGGCCGCAAAAGGGCCGTTACAGGCAATTTCATCAGTGTGGTGCTGAAGCGCTCGGGTTTACAGGACCCGATGTGGATGCCGAGCAGATTCTCATGACTGGGCGCCTCTGGAAACTCCTGGGACTCACTGACATGGATCTCCATATCAACACCATTGGTGATCTGGCCAGCCGACATCGTCATAAGGCACGATTGGTGGCCTATTTCGAAAACCACCAGGATATGCTGGATGAGGATTCCAGGAGGCGCCTGCATACCAATCCCTTGCGCATTCTGGATTCCAAAAATCCAGCCATGGTCCAGCTGGTGGAAGAAGCTCCCAAGCTCATGGACGATCTGGATGATGTTTCAGCGCAACATTTCGAGGCACTCAAGACATTGCTGGACGCGGCGGGCATCGCCTATCAGGTCAATCACCGATTGGTCCGGGGCCTTGATTATTACAATGCCACGGTATTTGAGTGGATGACCACCCAGCTGGGGGCACAGGGAACCGTTTGTGGTGGCGGGCGTTACGATGGACTGGTGGAACAGTTGGGTGGGAAACCCACGCCCGCTTGTGGTTTTGCCATGGGCATGGAAAGACTGCTCGCTCTCCTGCAGGATCAGGAATCCTCCGTGCTGACACAGGCTGCTGGCCCCCAGGTATATGTGATGCATCAAGGCGAAGCTGCGCGGGGTGCTGCGTTTCTGGCAGCTGAAAAATTGAGAATGGCGGGATTGTCGGTTGTTTTTCATTGCGGGAATGGGGGGTTCAAGGCCCAGATGAAACGCGCCGATGCCCTTGGGGCTTCCTACGGAGTGCTTCTGGGTGATGATGAATTGAAAATGCATCAGGTCACCCTAAAACCAATGCGGGGACAAGGGCCACAAATGGCTTTGACCCTGGAACAGGCTATCGAACTTATCAGGCAGGACGGATCCGCACATGTATGACCTTGAAGAACAGGAAAAAATCGATGCCATGAAAGCATGGTGGACCCGGTACGGGAAACTGGCCTGGATGGTCGTCCTTGTGGCCGTCGGGGTCTATGCCGGATGGAAGGGATGGCGCCATCACCTGGATGTCAGGGCAGGTGAGGCGGCTGTCATGTTCGAAGCCGTCAGCGATGCTGCACAGCAGAGTGATCCTGCCAGGACCCTTCAAGCCGCCCAACACCTGCAGGATGCCCAACCGGATAGTGGGCTGGCAGCCAGGGCGGCATTGATTTCGGCCACGGTTAGCCATGCCCATTCAGACAAAGCCAGTACCATGACGGAACTGGACTGGGTGGCAAATCATGCCAGCGAACCGGCGCTGGCTGATCTCGCACGGCTGCGCAAGGCGGGTTTGTTGGCAGATGACAAAAAATACGGCGAGGCGCTTGCCTTGCTTGAAGCCAATCATCAAGACGACTTCATGGCCATGACCGCCGACCTGAAAGGCGACATCTACCTTGTCCAGGGACGATCCACGGATGCGCGCATGGCTTACAAAACGGCTATGGAAAAGGCAACGCCCAACGATGCATTGCGTCAAATTGCCCAGATCAAGCTTGATGCGTTGGGAGTGTCGCCATGAACGCCGCCAGTCGGTTTCGCATGACTCCTGGGCGGCTGTGGGCTGTTCTTCTGTTTGCCGCGTTTTTGGCGTCCTGTTCAGATACGTTGCCGGTCACTCCTCTTCAACCGCTCAAGGCCACCCGTTTTTACGATGTCCGGTGGCACGTCTCTTTGGGATCAAAGAATGCTGAAGTACTCTTTCCGGCACTTTATGAAGATGCCTTGTACCTGGCCAGTGCCGATGGCGAGTTGATGTCACTGGATCCTTCTACCGGCAAGGAAAACTGGCATATCAAAACCCATGAGGCATTTTCCGCCGGGGTGGGTGATGGAGATGACATGTTGTTCATGGGTAACAAGCAGGGTGATTTGCTGGCCTATGATACAAAGGGACACCTGCAGTGGCGTGTACACCTGTCCAGTGAACTGGCGACAGCCCCACAGGCAGCTGATGGGATCGTGGTGACACGAACCGTCGATGGTCATATCTATGGGCATGATGTCTCTGATGGAAAGCAACGCTGGACGGAAAACCGCGCCATGCCTACCCTGACTGTGCGAGGGGGGAGTGGCACTACAGTGGACCGTGGGGGCGCCTTTTTGTCCTTGCCTGGTGGAAAACTGATCGCTTTCAACGTGACGGATGGTCATGTGGGTTGGGAGTCCACCATTTCGATGCCGCTGGGGGCTACGGAACTGGAACGGGTCAACGATGTGCTTGGCAATCCGGTTCTGGGTTATCGGGATGTTTGTGTGGCAGCTTATCAAAGCAAGGTGTCCTGTCTTGAGGCGCAACGGGGAACTGTTATCTGGGCCCATGACATTGCAGCCATCGGGCCCTTGGCTCATGAAGAGGGCAAGCTGTATGTGACAGATGAAAAAGGCGATGTGGTGGCGCTCAACCGCATCACGGGCTCGGTGGCCTGGAAATCGGATGTGCTCGAAGGACGCTATCCTTCGTCTCCCGTTGCGCTTGAAGACAATGTGGCTGTGGGTGATGTGGAGGGAGTGGTGCATTTTCTGAATCGTGATGATGGTTCTGAAACCAGCCGTCATGAGACGGATAAGGTACCGATCGTGATGCAGCCTCTGGCGTTGGGTGATGGTATGGTCCTTGTGGTGAACCAGCAGGGAGGCGTCTATGCCTTGGGACCTGCCAAGCGGTAAACCTTGATGCTGCCTACCATAGCCCTTGTGGGGCGTCCCAATGTGGGCAAGTCCACACTTTTCAACCGTTTGACGCGAAGTCGTGACGCATTAGTGGCGGATCTTCCGGGGCTGACCCGAGATCGTCATTATGGGCGGGCTCGCCAGGGCGATCTGCCTTATCTGGTCGTGGATACGGGCGGGTTGGAGCCCGTGGTGCGTGACGGGATCCTTTATCAAATGGCCAAGCAGACCCTGCAGGCTATCGATGAGGCGGATTTCATTCTCTTTCTGGTAGATGGTCGTGCCGGGCTGACGCCTGGGGACCGGGCCATTGCATCTGAATTGAGGAGGCGTGGCAAACCCGTTTTTCTTGCGGTCAACAAAGTGGAAGGCATGCCAGGTCATCTGGCGACATCAGAATTCCATGAACTGGGCCTGGGGGTTCCCTGGCCCATTTCTTCGGCGCACGGTGAAGGGGTCAGTTCCCTCGTGGACGAAGTGTTGTCGGGGTGTGCTGTTTCGGTTCCCGATGAAAAACTGCTGGAGGATGATGGGATTGTTCCCAAAATCGCCATTGTGGGACGCCCCAATGTGGGTAAATCCACCTTGGTTAACCAGTTGCTTGGGGAAGAACGGGTGATTGCGTTTGACCAGCCAGGTACCACCCGAGACAGTATTTCCATTCCCTTTTCCCATCATGGAAAACCCTATGTGCTTGTGGATACGGCGGGACTGAGGCGGCGGGGAAAGGTATTCGAAGCGGTGGAAAAGTTTTCCGTGTTCAAGACCATGCAGGCCATTGAGGAATCCCACGTGGTCGTGCTCACGCTGGATGCACAGCAGGATATTTCCGACCAGGATGCTCATATTGCAAGTTATATCCTGTCGGCAGGGCGCGCGCTGGTAGTGGCTGTCAATAAATGGGATGGCCTGGAATCCTTCAAAAGGGACACGATCAAGGGGGAATTGTCCAGAAAACTGGGGTTTCTTGATTTTGCACAATTATTATTCATCTCAGCCTTGAAGGGGACAGGTATCAATGGGCTATTACCTGCTGTGGATGCTGCCTTTGCAGCAGCCATGGCCAAACTGCCCACGCCACGCCTCACGCGGGTGCTCCATGAGGCCGTGACCCAACACCAGCCGCCGAAGGCCGGCCCGTTTCGCCCCAAATTGCGTTATGCCCATCAGGGAGGGCACAATCCGCCGGTGGTGGTGATTCATGGGACGGCAGTGGTGCATATTCCGGATACTTACCGCCGTTATCTGGAAAATACTTTCCGAGAGGCGTTTTCCCTCCGTGGTACACCGCTCCGCGTGGAATTCAGGCAAGGCCACAACCCCTTTGCCGACCGAAAACCCAAGCCATTGACCGAGGCCGAGGAAAATAAACTCAGGCGCCAGCGTCGTCGGGGGCGAAAGCTTTTTGGAAAACGGTAATGCCTTGAATTCGGCCCAAATTGGTATTGTTTCAAGAAAAACGGTAGAATCGACCTGAAAGGGTCTTCCGACCCGAACTTCATACATAATCTCCGGAGAGAATAAAAATGAGCACGAAAGGGCAAATGTTACAAGACCCGTTCCTCAACGCGCTTCGCAAGGAGCACGTTCCCGTGTCCATCTACCTGGTGAACGGCATCAAGCTTCAGGGACAGGTCGAGTCCTTTGATCAGTATGTGGTTCTCCTGAAGAACACCACTACCCAGATGGTGTACAAGCACGCCATCTCCACAGTGGTGCCTTCACGCGCCATCACCATGCCGAATTTGGCCACTGAGACTCATCATTCCACTACCGAGCTTTAAGCATAGCGCATGACGGACTCGGGCCCACTGATTGGCCGGGGACGGCGTCCTGAAAAACAGTTGCCAGGCGTTCATGGCGAGCTGGAAGCAGACACGGTCCATGAAGGGGACCCTGCACGGGCAGTTCTTGTAAGCATTGCGCTGGGTGGGCGGCGTGACGGTCACCGCATGGATGAACTGGTTCAACTGGCAGCCAGCGCAGGTCTCGTGGTGCAGTCCATTGTTCTGGGCAGCCGTCAGGTGCCAGACCCCAGAACATTTGTCGGCAGCGGAAAACTGACCGAACTGGCAGAGCAAGTCAGGCAAAGCGGCGCAGGTCTGGTGGTGGTCAATCACGAAATTTCTCCGGCGCAGGAACGCAATCTTGAAAAAGCGGTTCGTTGTCGTGTTATAGACAGGACAGGCCTGATCCTTGATATTTTTGCCCAAAGGGCGCGCAGCCATGCGGGCAAGCTTCAGGTGGAACTGGCGCAGCTTGAACGGTTGTCCACGCGTCTCGTGAGGGGGTGGACCCACCTGGAGCGGCAGAAAGGGGGCATCGGGTTGAGGGGGCCAGGAGAAACACAGCTCGAAACGGACCGTCGCTTGCTGGGCCAGAGAGTGAAGACACTTAAAGCCCGCCTTCTGAAAGTGGAAAAAACCCAGAAGCTTCAGCGCCGACAACGTGATAGGGCAGGGGTCTTGAAAGTCTCGCTGGTGGGATACACCAATGCAGGAAAATCCTCTCTGTTCAACGTGCTGACTCACGCAAATACTTATACGGCGGACCAGTTGTTCGCCACCTTGGACACGACTGCACGCAGAATCTATTTGGGGACGGAGGCCAACGTCGTTCTGTCTGATACGGTGGGCTTTGTCAGAGATCTGCCTCATACTCTGGTGGCCGCTTTTCGGGGAACTCTGGAAGAAACTCGTGATGCCGATTTACTGGTTCATGTGGTTGATGCCAGTGATCCTGATCATGCGGAACATGTGATGGCTGTCAACGAGGTTTTGCATGAGATCGGAGCGGTCGATGTACCCCAGTTGCTGGTATATAACAAGACAGACCGGTTGCAGCATCAAGAGGGACCGAAAATGGAACGAGACGGCTATGGTAGAATCGCTGTGGTTTGGGCCAGTGCCCTGACGGGTGCAGGGCTGGACGCCATACGCCAGGCTTTTCTGGAGAGGTGCGCCCTGCGGGATGAAAGCAAGAGTCAGACAGGCTCATACGTGGAAAACTGATCGAAGGCCCTCATGGCGCAAAACGATCCCAACTGGAACAAGGACAATAACGGCCCCCCCGACCTCGATGAAATCTGGCGACGGTTTCTCCGGAAATGGAAGAACCGTGGCAAGCCGGACGGAACGGGAGGGTTCAATACAGGGGTACCCCCCTCGGGAGGCGCTTTTCCCCCATTCATGGCGGGAGGGAAGCTTCTGTCAATGGCAATCCTTGCAGGACTTCTTTTCTGGGCGCTGTCCGGTTTCTACATCGTGCAGACCGGATCCGTGGGCGTCATATTGCGTTTCGGGAAATTTCAGGCACTGACAGGTCCGGGCCCCCACTGGCACCTACCCTATCCCATCGAGACACAGGCCGCGGGCAGCCCGCTTAACGTGGCGCAGGTGCGCACCGTTGAGCTTGGGTACCGTTCCAATCTTCGTGCCAAGGTTTTGCATGAATCCCTCATGCTGACCGATGACGAAAACATCATCGACAACCAGTTCGCCATCCAGTACACCATCAAGGATCCGCTGGCTTTTCTTTTCAATAATCGCGATCCGGATGAAGTGGTGATGCAGGTGGCAGAAACGGCCATCAGGGAAGTGGTGGGGCGTCACAAGATGGATTTTGTGTTGTATGAAGGACGGTCTGAGATTGCAGATGAAGCTCAACAGCTCATGCAGCGCATCCTGGATCGTTATCAAACTGGCATCGCTGTCAGCAAGGTGAACATGCAAAACGCGCAGCCGCCGGAACAGGTGCAGGCTGCCTTTGATGACGCCGTGCGTGCAGGACAGGATCGTGAACGACTGACCAATGAAGGACAGGCCTATGCAAATGATGTGGTGCCCCGTGCCAAAGGGGCTGCATCCAGATTGATTGAAGAGGCCAGGGCCTACAATCAGAGGGTCGTAGTCAGGGCAGAGGGTGATGCCAGTCGCTTCAAACAGGTACTCTCGGAATATGTGAAGGCGCCTGCTGTCACACGTGAACGACTTTACCAGGACATGATGACGCAAGTGCTTTCCAATACCACCAAAGTCATTGCAGACCAAAAGAAAGGGGGAAGTCTCCTGTATCTGCCCCTGGACAAACTGATCCAGGCGACTGCACCAGCGCAGGTGCCTGATGTTGCGCGGGCGACAACAGATCACCCAGCTCCACCAGTGGCACCTGCCGTCCCGAATGGGGCAGAACCGGTGCAGGACAACACGAGCCCCCCACAAGGGGCAGATGCAGCACCTTCTGGCGCTGCTCCAAATGATGGCCGATCCAGGGATGCGTTTCGTGACCGCGACAGGGAGCCAAGGCCATGAGAAAGGAATGGGCCTATTTGCTGGTCGGGTTCGGTCTGGTCATGCTTGTCATGAGCCTGAGCCTGTATACAGTGACTCAGACAGAAAACGCACTGGTCTTCCAGTTGGGAGAAGTGGTGGCCGTACGGACATCACCCGGACTCTACTTCAAGTGGCCGCTCATCCAGAATGTGCGTGAATTCGATACGCGGATACAGACAATAGATTTCAACGATCCTCAGCGATTCATCACTTCGGAAAAGAAGCCTTTGCTGGTGGACTACTTTGTCAAATGGCGCATTGCGGATGTTCGCAAGTTCTATGTCAGTGTGGGCGGGGATGAAAGGCGTGCACAGGTGCGGTTGACACAGACAGTCAATGATGACCTACGAGCAGAGTTTGCCAAACGGACAGTGCATGAAGCGGTTTCCGGTGAACGGGAAAGCATCATGGATGATATGAAGGCGAGGGCTGATCGGGATGCACGACTGATCGGGGTACAAGTGCTGGACGTGCGTATCCGGCGTGTGGAATTGACACAGGAAGTGAGCGAGTCGGTGTACCGCAGGATGGAAGCCGAACGCAAGCGAGTGGCCAATGAACTGCGTTCTACCGGGGCCGCTGAAGCGGAACAGATTCGCGCCGATGCGGATCGCCAGCGTGAAGTGATCCTTGCGGAAGCCTATCGGCAAGCCCAGCAGCTCAAGGGGGCAGGAGACGCGCGTGCGTCAGCCATCTATGCAGAAGCCTACGGCAGAAATCCGGATTTCTATGCTTTTTATCGAAGCCTGCAGACTTACACCGAGGGCTTGAAGGATAAATCTGACGTACTGGTGCTGGACCCCTCGTCTCCTTTCTTCAGGTATTTCAGCGGTCCGCCAGGCGCCAAAGAAAAATAAACGCGCATGCAGTCCCTCATGGCCACCTTTGCATTGCTACTGGTTCTGGAAGGACTGCTGCCTTTCCTTGTGCCTGCACAATGGCGGGAGACGGTAATGAAAGTGGCCAGGTTCAGGGATGGCCAGATTCGTTTCGTCGGTCTTGGGGCCATTTTGCTTGGACTTCTTCTGATGTGGATGACCCGATGACCTACCAGTGGCTGTTGCCAGAATTCATTGAAGACCTGTTGCCTCGGGAAGCCTGGAAACTCGAGTTGGCACGACGTGGCTTGCTGGATCTTTTTCATTCCCCAAAGTTTGATTTGGTGATCCCACCCATGCTCGAATACGTGGAGTCCTTGCAACTGGATGCGGGACATGACATGGATTTGCTGACGTTCCGGCTGGTGGATCAGTTGTCCGGCAGGCAACTGGGTATACGTGCTGACATGACGTTACAGGCGGCACGCATAGACGCGCACGGCATGAATCATACGGGAGTCAACCGGTTATGCTACGCCGGCAGTGCATTGCACACGAGGCCGGCAGGTCTGAATGCGTCGCGTGAGCTCTTCCAAGTGGGGGCTGAGATTTATGGGGTGGATGGACTTTCCGCCGACCTTGAGATCCAGGAACTGATGTTGGAAGCCTTGAGACTGACCGGACTTGACCGAGTCACTCTTGATGTGGGGCACGTGGGTCTTTTTCGCAGCCTGGCTCAATGGGCGAGTTTGGATAACCGTTCGGAATCGCAGTGGTTTGAAGTTCTCCAGAACAAGGACATTCCGGCACTGAAGGCCATGGCACAAGGCCTGGCTCCCGAGTACGGGCGGGTATTGGCCCGGTTGCCTGAACTGAATGGTCCTGCCAGGGTGCTGGAGGAAGCGCGGGATCTGTTGCCCGACACCACAGACATACGCAAGGCACTGGATGACCTGGCTTCGGTGGCCAGTCATTTTTCGGAACGGGTACCTATTAATTTTGATCTGGCCGAATTGCGCGGATACCATTACCACAGTGGACTGGTTTTTGCGGCTTATGCTCCGGGCTGTGCTGATGCAGTAGCCAGAGGTGGTCGCTATGACGAGATTGGCAAGGTTTTCGGACGTGCCCGGGCAGCCACCGGGTTCAGCCTGGACTTGCGGGAATTGCTGCGTTTTCTTCCTGAAGCATGAGAGAACGCTTCGGCAACGGCAAGTAGGGTACGTCACGGACAGGGGGGTTTTGGGCAATGGCAAGAAACGTGGTAGTGGTGGGAACCCAGTGGGGTGACGAGGGTAAGGGCAAACTGGTGGACTGGCTGACTGACCGTGCCCATGGTGTAGTGCGCTTTCAGGGAGGGCATAACGCTGGCCATACCCTGGTCATCGGGGGAAAGAAAACCGTTTTGAGCCTCATTCCTGCAGGAATCCTGCGTTCCCACGTGGAATGTTTTATCGGCAATGGGGTAGTGCTTTCCCCGCAAGCCCTCATGAAGGAAATCCAGATGCTGGAATCCTCTGGAGTGGACGTATCATCAAGGTTGCGCATCAGCGATGCTTGCCCATTGATCCTGGCCTACCATGTGGCCATTGACCAGGCCAGGGAAAAGGCCAAGGGTGAAGGAAAAATTGGCACCACAGGTCGAGGCATCGGGCCGGCTTATGAAGACAAAGTAGCCCGTCGCGCCATCCGCCTCCAGGATATTTTTCATCCTGCGAGGTTTGAAAGCAAACTGGCTGAGGTGCTGGACTATCATAATTTCGTTCTGGTCAACTATTTCAAGGCGGAAGCGGTGGATTTTGCAAAGACCAGGGACGATACCATGGCGTTGGTGGAGCGAATCCGCCCCATGGTGGCTGATGTTTCCAGGTGTTTGCATGATGCCGGCAGGGAAGGCAAGAACCTTCTGTTCGAGGGCGCTCAGGGGACGCTGCTGGATATTGACCATGGCACCTACCCTTTTGTGACCTCCAGCAATTGTATTGCAGGGGCTGCTGCGCCAGGATGTGGCGTGGGTCCGCAACAGTTGCATTACGTGCTTGGAATCACCAAGGCCTATACCTCTCGTGTCGGCGC
>JAJZEL010000043.1 GCA_021828575.1 Pseudomonadota bacterium | reverse complement strand
ATACGATTGATGCGCATAAGCGTCACTGAAGGGTCCTGACTTTGTGTAATGGGCCGTCCAACGACCAGATAACTGGCCCCAGCCCGCCACGCATCCAGAGGAGTCACTACCCTTGACTGATCGTCCGGAGCATTGTCAGGCAAACGAATGCCGGGCGTCACCAGCATGAATGGAGATGGGATGGCTTCGCGCAACATGGCAGCCTCAGCGGCAGAACAAACGACACCATCCAGTTGGGACTCATGGGCCAGTCTGGCCAACTTCAATACGGCACTTGCAAGAGGCCCACGCATCCCGACTTCCTCTATGGCTTGCTCTGAAAGGCTTGTCAATAAAGTGATCCCCACCAGTCTGGGCCTTGTGGCTTCTGGAAAGCGCTCCAACGCATCTCTGGCCGCCATCAGCATGGCGCGCCCGCCCGACACATGAACGTCCAGCATCCAGACGCCCAAGGACGCGGCCACCCTGCATGCGGCAGCCACAGTATTGGGAATATCGTGAAATTTGAGATCAAGAAAAACCGGATAACCACGTTTTACCAACCGCTCCACAATTGCGGGGCCTTCAGCGGTGAACAGCTCCTTTCCAACTTTCACCCGACAGAGGGCAGGATCGAGATGTTCCAGAAGTCGCAATGCCTGCTGACCTGAAGCAGCATCCAGAGCCACAATGACAGGCCGGTCAGTTTTGAATGGGCTCACATTCCCCCTCCCTTGTGAATGACAGGATCGCCCTCCGAGTTTCGTTTTGGGGGAAAACTGTCCCACTCCCCGCATGCCGGACAATGCCAATGAAAAGACCTGGCCTTGAAACCGCAATGAGAGCACTGAAAAAGTGAAAGACGGCTGCTATGCGCATGAATGAGATCACGCATCAATTGCACATCAGGCCGTTGTTCTGCAGAAACCGAAGTCAGTTGTGCTTCCAGAAACTTGTCCAGCGCCCCTAATGTGGGATTTCTGTACAGCTCTTCACGCACCAGTTTCAATGCGCTCTCTGATCCTTCTTCTTCCAAAGACACCTGAAATACCACGCCAAGCAAATCGAGGGCAGGATAACGTTGCAACCAACCTCTTAACAAAGTCAATGACTCCTGCGTCCGCCCCAGGACTCGCATGGACTCCACAAGAGGAAATGCCACGAGAAAAAGATATTCCGGCGCCTGCTCTTCAATGCGTTGCCATACGGCTACCGCATCCGAGTGTCGCTGTTCCCGTTGCGCCCATTGCCCCAGCATGACATTGGCACGTACACATTTGCGATTCGCTTCCAGAGCTGCAGTGATCTGCATAACCGCACCTTCATGGCGGGAATGGCTATACTCCAGTGAGGCCAACTCACAATGGAAGTTGGCTATTTCACTCTGATGCGAATTTCCAGTGACACGTTCCAGTTCCCGGGCTGCTTCTATGGCTTTTTCCCAGTTTTTCTCGGTGACGTGAATATTGAGCAGATTTGTCAAGGCAAACGACGAAAGATCGGTTTTAAGCAGTTCAGTGAACAGTGACTCCGCTCTGTCGAGAAGTCCCGCTTTGAGGTAATCCTGCGCCAATTCATATAATGCCGATGTTCGCTGTGCCGGACTGAGATCCGTTCGCTCCATCAACATCTGATGCATACGGGTAGCTCGATCCACCTCTCCCCGCTTCCTGAAAAGGCTGCCCAGGGCAAAGTGCAATTCAGTGGTTTGCTGATCTGCTCTTGCCACCTCGATGAAGGCCTCTATCGCCTTGTCTGGCTGCTCATTGAGTAAAAAATTCAGTCCCTTGAAATAGGAAGCGGGCAGCGCACGGGATTCCATCAGAATATGACGTATATCCACCCGTGCCGCCAACCAGCCGAGGCCAAAAAACAAAGGAAGCACCAGCAACCAGTACGCTTGAAAATCCATTATGGAAAATCTAGCCCATAAACATTCATAAATAGGCCACCTGACAAAAACTATTCGCCATGGCCTGCTGTTGCCACATCACCCAGAGAGGGTGTTTCCCCATGCTGAACAAAGAACATTTCATCCTTCTTTCTGATTTCCCTCCTCAACCTTGCCAAGTCGCGACGCTGGCGGACAAACATGGGCACTATGGCCAGCAATCCAAGCAAAACCCCCATCAATGTGAAAGCAAGGAGAACCACCACCAGAGGCTCATGCCACTGGTATCCCAGAAAAAAATTCAGGGTCACTGGCTCGAGATTCCTGACAGAAAAACCCAGAAGAAGCAAGAAAAGTACTATACGGGACAACCACTTCAGGTAAACCATTCATTCCTCCAGTCCCATGCATGGTGGGCGCTTTTCAGCGCCCACTACACTTCAGAGTCCTGATTCCTGCCCATCGCCAGGCAAAAGATTCACCCTGTCCCTCAATTCCTTTCCGGCCTTGAAATGAGGAACGAACTTCTCTGGTACTTGAACCTTTTCGCCAGTTTTTGGGTTTCGGCCCATTCGCGGTGGGCGATGATTCAACCCAAAGCTTCCGAACCCGCGAATCTCGATGCGCGCGCCCGATACCAAGCTTTGGCTCATGGCATCAAGAACTGTTTTCACAGCCATTTCCATGTCCCTGGCCACAAGCTGGGGGTAACGTGCCGTCAAAAGGCGCACGAGTTCGGATTTGGTCATGAGTGCACCTCAGTTCGAGTTGCCTTGGTCCAGCTTTGCTTTCAGCAATGCGCCAAGACTCGTGGTTCCTGCATTGACAGGCGCTTCAGCTGTGACACGCTGCAGGGCAGCGTCCTCGTCCATCATATCCTTGGCTTTGACAGACAGGTTGATCGTCCTGTTTTTCCGGTCAATGTTGAGAACAACGGCTTCCACGACATCACCCATGTTCAGGTGATTCCGCACATCCTCGATCCGGTCACGTGATACTTCAGAGGCCCGCAGGTAGCCTTCGATGTCATCACCCAAGTCAATGACAGCCCCTTTGGCGTCCGTGGATTTTACTGCACCTTTCACGAGTGAACCTTTGTCGTGGGATGCCGCAAAGTTGGTAAAGGGATCTCCGGAAAGCTGCTTGATCCCAAGTGATATACGCTCGCGCTCAACATCGATGGACAAGACAACGGCTTCCACTTCATCACTTTTCTTGAAATTGTGCACGGCTTCTTCGCCAGGTTGATTCCAGGAGAGGTCTGACAAATGGACAAGACCGTCAATTCCACCAGGCAAGCCGATAAAAATACCGAAATCCGTAATGGATTTGATCTGGCCTCGCACATGATCGTTCTTGGTGTGGTTCATGGAAAACTCTTCCCATGGATTAGCACGACACTGTTTCATGCCCAGAGAAATACGACGGCGATCTTCATCAATTTCCAGGATCATGACTTCCACTTCATCGCCAAGCTGAACCACCTTGGAAGGATGAACGTTCTTGTTTGTCCAGTCCATTTCGGACACATGGACCAAACCTTCGATGCCCTGTTCAATTTCGACAAAAGCACCGTAGTCAGTCAGGTTGGTCACCTTGCCAAACAGGCGCGTCCTGGCTGGATAACGACGGGCCAGGCCCACCCATGGATCTTCACCCAATTGCTTGAGGCCCAGGGACACACGATTTTTTTCCTGATCAAATTTGAGCACCTTGGCTTCCACTTCATCGCCCACGCTCAACACTTCGGACGGGTGTTTGACACGTCGCCAAGCCAGATCGGTAATATGGAGCAGCCCGTCAATGCCACCAAGATCAACGAATGCACCATAGTCCGTGATGTTCTTGACCACTCCCTTGACTACAGAACCTTCCTTGAGATTTTCAAGAAGCACCTGGCGATCAGCTCCCTGAACAGCTTCCATGACGGCCCGACGTGAAACAACCACATTATTAC
>JAJZEL010000121.1 GCA_021828575.1 Pseudomonadota bacterium | reverse complement strand
CCAGGAGCAGCCCCCGATAGCGTTCCCTGAGCCCGCCCAGCAACAGGATTCCCAGGGTCAGGAAAGCAACGGCGGCAGAAAAGTAACTGACGAACAGAATGGGAGAAACCATCAGGAGGGGCCCGGTCAACGCGCGCCCTTGCCCCACAGGACCACCTGGACCGTCTGCAACATGATCAGAAAGTCGAGGAACATGCTGTGGTTTTTGACATAGTAGAGATCGTACTGCAATTTTTCCATGGAATCATCCATGGAAGCCCCATAGGCATAGCGCACCTGGGCCCAGCCACTGATGCCCGGCTTCACGCTGTGCCGATGCTGATAGTAAGGCAGTTTGGCAGTCAACTGTTCCACAAAGAAGGGCCGTTCCGGACGGGGACCGATAAAGCTCATGTCGCCCTTGAATACATTGAAGATCTGGGGGAGTTCGTCAATGCGCAGCTTGCGCAGTACCTGACCTACGCGGGTTATGCGACTGTCATTCTGTTGGGCCCATTGAGGCACCCCACCCTGCTCCGCATCCACCCTCATGCTGCGGAACTTGTAAATGGTGTACACCTTGCCATTGAGCCCGACGCGTTCCTGACGGTAAATGAGGGGCGCTCCGCTTTCCATGTAAATGAGCAACCCGGCCACCAGCATGACCGGCAAGGTACATGCCAGCAGCAGGCCACTGGCCACCAGGTCAAAAATGCGCTTGTTGAAGTCGCGACTCGTGCCTGTCTGGAAACCATCGGAAAAAATCATCCAGCTGGCATTGAGGGCGTCCAGGGGCAGTTGCCCCAGCTCCCGCTCAAAAAAAGTGGACGACTCCGTAACGCGTACCCCCTGCATGCGACATTCCAGCAGCTCATTCAAGGGAAAACCGCTTCTGCGGTCACGAATGGCCACCACGATTTCCTGGATCTGATGGCGTTTGACCAGGTCCACCAGAGGGTCTTCGGGGGACAACAGCTTGCCCTTGTCCACGTACTTGTTCACCACCATGCCCCCGCCACAGGGGTAATAACCAAAAATACTGAGGCGGTCGCTGATGGTGCCATTCTGGTCCAGGTCATTGATGCGCGAAGCCAGGTGCCCTGTGCCCAGTATCAGCACCCGACGCTTCAGTCCCTCCCAGCGGGCCCACTTGAGCACGGCCAGCCGCATGGCGGCAATCACCACCAGGGAACTGAAATAGGCAATGAGGTATACGCCGCGTCCCAGGAACGTGCTGGGAAACAGGTAAAACGCCAGAACGGTGCCCAGGAACCCGATGGCAAAGGCCGTGCCCAGACGCAGCAGCACGCCCCTTGAGCCGCCTTCCAGCTCCCAGTAGTCATACAGCCCGCCCACCAGCATGGATGCCACCATGATGCCCGAAAACACCAGGGCGCGACCCGACACATCCTGACCGGCATGGATGGCCAGCCCCGTATCCAGAAAACGGACCAGGAGAGCAAAATGGACGGCACCATAGAAGATGAAGGCCTCCACCAGCAACAACAGCATGGCGCGACCAGGAATGTAATGGCGAAAAAGACGGATCATCAAGATGGAGTTAACGTAATATTCATCGTCAGGGGGGAGAATGCCACGCAAGCATGACAATTGTCTCCTTCCTTTTATCAGGCTCGGGGTCCCGTATCTTCTTTTCGGGACCGTGGTTATAATGCCATGTCGTACGTTTTTTTGTAGTGTTTTTTGGACGTTGGATTGTTAGTTTTGTTAACCAGTGACCATACATACAAATAGGGAGATGCACTGTGGACCAGCTTCACAAAACCCAAGCAACCCGCCGGTTCTGTAACATCGGCGTCGGCATCTTGATGGCCCTGACATTGGCCGGCTGCGCGGGTTATGGCACTCAGCCCGCCCCCAAGGAAGTGGCGGCTACCAAAAATTACAAATACATCGTCGGCCCGGGCGACAAGATCAATTTCGTGGTCTGGCATAACCCCGAGCTCTCGGAAGTCATCCCTGTCCGCCCTGACGGCAAGATCTCCACCCCCCTGGTGGAAGACATGCAGGCCGCCGGCAAGACACCCACGCAGTTGGCTCATGACCTGGAACAGGCCTTGTCAAAATACATTCAGGACCCTGTGGTCACTGTCTTGGTCACGGATTTCGTGGGCCCCTACAGCCAGCAGATCCGGGTGATCGGTCAGGCCCTCAAGCCGGAAACCCTTCAGTATCGTGAGCACATGACCGTGCTGGATGTCATGATCGCCGTGGGTGGCATCACCCCCTTCGCGGCCGGCAACCGGGCCACCATCGTGCGCAAGGTGGACGGCCAGGACGTGCAGTTTTCCGTGCGGCTGCAGGACCTGATGCGCGATGGGGACATTCGTGCCAACGTGCCCATGCTGCCAGGCGATATCCTGATCATTCCCGAAAGCTATTTCTAACCCAGGAGTTTCGGGGATGCCGCAGGAGGGGAGACGTCTGATCGTGGCCCTGTGCTGTCGCGCAGCTCCGGAAGGAATCCCATTCCATGCATGAGCTTCTTGTTCAGTTTTTGCAGCAGGTGGCCGCCCTGTGGACGCGCCGCTGGCTGGTGGTCATCATCGCCTGGACCCTGTCCGTGGCAGGTTGGGTGGCCGTTCATTTCATCCCCGACCGTTACCAGGCCAGCGCCCGGGTCTATGTGGATACCCAGTCCCTGCTCCGTCCCCTGCTGGCCGGCATCGCCGTGCAACCCAACACCACCGAGCAGGTGTCCATCATGGCCTCCACGCTCATCAGCCGCCCCAACCTGGAAAAAGTGGCGCGCATGACCGACATGGACCTCAAAACCCAGAACCCGGAACAACTGGATGCCGTGACCTCGGCCCTGGAAAAAGGCATCACCCTGAAGGGCGCGGGGGACAACATCTACACCATTGCCTACGAAAACAAAAACCCTGCCCTGGCCAAAAAGGTGGTGCAGTCCCTGCTCACCATATTTGTGGAGAATGGCCTGGGCAGCAACCGCAAAAACATCTCCTCCTCGGAAAAATTCATCGAGGACCAGCTCAAGGAATACGAAACCAAACTGAACGATGCCGAGGACGCCCTGAAAGCCTTCAAGCAGAAAAACATCGGTGTGATGCGCGGCGAGATGGGTGAGGATTATTTTACCGGACTGGCTGATACCCAAGACAAGCTGAACCAGGCGGAAATGTCCCTGCACGAGGCTGAAAACCGTCGCGACTCCCTGAAACGCCAGTTGTCGGGAGATGATCCCACCCTGCTGGCGGACACCGGTACCATGAGCACCAATCCGGAGCTGGATGCCCGCATCGAAACCCTCAAGCAGAATCTGGACAGTCTGAGGCTGAAGTACACGGACCAGTATCCGGACATCGTGGCCACCAAACGTCTCATAGCCGAACTGGAGGCCACCAAGAAAAAGGAAGCCTCCATGAAGCACACTTCATCGGGGTTCACCCAGAGCACTTTCTACCAGCAGCTCAACGTGTCCCTGGCAGAGGCCGAAGCCGAGGTGGCCTCCATGCAGGCCCGCGTGGGCCAGTATCAGGCCCAGATGAACCAGCTCAAGAATTCCGCCTCGCGCATTCCCGAAGTGGAATCCCAGTACTCGCAGCTCACCCGCGACTACGACGTGTATAAAAAGAATTACGAGGCCCTGCTGGCGCGCCGGGAATCTGCCAAGCTGTCTGGCGAGATGGAGTCCAAGGCTGACGTGGTGGACTTCCGGGTCATCGACCCGCCCCGCGTGCCCGGTGCCCCCTCCTACCCCAATCGCCTGCTGCTGGTAACCCTGGTACTGCTTGCCAGCATCGGCATTGGCGCAGGCGTGGCGTTCCTGCTCAACCAGTTCCGTCCCACCGTCCACCACTGGAGTGACATGCGCGCGCTGTCGGAAG